>DATLTG010000394.1:0-4138 GCA_035533735.1 Bacteroidia bacterium | reverse complement strand
TCCGGTTGCACCATTTGCACCTGCTGGTCCGGTTGCACCATTTGCACCTGCTGGTCCGGTTGGTCCAGGAGCACCTGCAGAAGTGGCACGGCAAAGAGAAACCCATTGAGTTGTTAGCGCATTCCAATAGAAAAAGCAACCAGTATCAGTATCAAACACCAATAAAGAATTTGATGGTGCAACAATAGCTAAACGTTGTACTGCTGTCAACCTCGGAACCAACATACCTTGTGAGGTTGATTTTAACTCAAGTATAGAAGTAGCTGCGGGAGTATTTGTACCGATACCTACGTTGTTTTGAGCTTGTGTGTTTTGAGTTAAAAAAACTCCGAAAACACTAAAAATAAATAATGCGATGAATTTAGTAAGTCTATTTTTCATGTACAGAAAATTTTAGTTGTTTTGATATAAGTTCAATTTTTATTTGACAATAACTTTTTGTTGTACGCTTTTAGCTAAACAAAGTTAAAATTTTTTCTGAATAAAAAAATAATTTTTACACTTTCTTGTATTTGTAGTTTTACCTTACTACCCAAAGGAAGTGCGAAATTTTTAGTTAAATGTCCTGAAGGGAAGTTAAAACAAACGGGATAATTGTATTCTTTTACGGAATCTAAAATAATTTCTTCAGCCGTTTTTCCAAAAGGAACAGTATTATCTTTCATATCCGACATTCCGCCAACAATTAAAGCGGCTAAGTTTTTTAATTTCCCTGAACGCTTTAAATTTAGCATCATCCTATCAATATGATATAAATATTCATCCAAGTCTTCTATAAAAAGAATTTTATTATCAGTATTTATATCCGAACAACTTCCCGTTAAGGCGTATATTAGTGAAAGATTTCCGCCAATTATAATTCCTTCAGCATTGCCTTTTTTATTTAATGGATGCGTTTCAAAAATATAGGATAGTTTTTCGCCAAACAAACATTTTCGAAGTGTCTCCACCGATTCAGCATCTTTCGAAAAATTAATCGGCATAGTTGCATGCAACGTTTCAATTTCAAAATTGGTATGAATATGCGAATGCAAAACAGTAATATCGCTGTAGCCGATAATCCATTTTGGTGTTTTTTTGAAAGAAATAAAATCAAGAAAATCAATAATTCGAAGAGTTCCATAACCACCGCGTGCACACAAAATAGCTTTCACGGAAGTGTCATCCAGCATCCTTTGTAAATCGGCAGTTCGTTCCTCGTCCGTTCCTGAAAATTGATAATCTGAACCAAAAATATTTTTTCCGAGTTTCACTTTCAATCCCCACGATTCAATTGATTTTATGGCAAATTCCAATTCCTCAAAATTTATTTTTCGAGCAGGAGCAACAATGCCAATCGTATCGCCTTTGTGCAGAGATGGAGGTTTTATCATAGCTATTGTATCAGCAACAAATTATTATCTTTGGGCGCAATTTACCATTTTTAAGTTTTCTATTAAAAAGTTCAGTGTTGGAAATTTTTACTTTTATAAAAACAATCAATAAATTAAAATTGTAACCTTTTAACTTTAAACTGAATTTTCTTTAAACTCGAAACTAAATTATTTTAAACTCGAAAAAAACTTTTTAACTTAAAAATTTGAATTACAAAAGACATACCGTTACTGCCGCTTTGCCTTATGCTAACGGACCTGTACATATTGGACATTTGGCGGGTTGTTATTTGCCGGCAGATATTTACGCGCGCTATTTACGCTCAAAAGGCGAAGATGTGATTTTTATTTGTGGCTCCGATGAACACGGAGTTCCGATTACTATTAAAGCAAAAAAAGAAGGTATTACGCCACAGCAAGTGGTTGATAAATATCATAAAATGATGGGCGATTCTTTTAAGGAATTCGGTATTTCATTTGATATTTATTCGCGTACTTCATCAAAAATACATCACGAAACAGCTTCCGATTTTTTTAAAAATCTGTACGAAAAAAATATTTTTACAGAAGAAATTACAGAACAATATTTTGATTTAGCTGCCAATCAATTTTTAGCGGATAGATATATTATTGGAACTTGTCCGAAATGTGCCAATGAAAACGCTTATGGCGATCAATGTGAAAAGTGTGGAACAGCACTCAGTCCGATGGAATTGATAAATCCGCGTTCTACTTTATCAGGAGAAAAACCTGTGTTGAAGAAAACCAAAAATTGGTTTTTGCCATTAGATAAAATGCAGCCGCAAATTGAAAAATATATTGATTCGCATAAAGATTGGAAAACCAATGTTTACGGACAATGTAAAAGTTGGCTCAATCAAGGTTTGCAGCCTCGTGCCATGACGCGAGATTTAGATTGGGGAGTAAAAGTGCCGATTGAAGGTGCCGAAGGAAAAGTGCTGTACGTTTGGTTTGACGCACCAATCGGATATATTTCGGCTACGAAAGAATTGTTCGTAGCTCGTCATTTAAAGCGTCATTCTGAACTTGATTCAGAATCTGCGCGTGAGCAAATATCCAATAAAATTAGTGATGATAATGGGTCTTGGGAAAAATATTGGAAAGACAAAGAAACCAAATTGGTTCATTTTATTGGTAAGGACAATATTGTTTTTCATTGCATCATTTTTCCGGCAATGTTGATGGCACATGGCGAATATATATTAGCAGAAAATGTTCCGGCAAATGAATTTTTAAATCTGGAAGGCGAAAAAATTTCTACTTCGCGCAATTGGGCAGTTTGGTTACACGAGTATTTAATTGATTTTAAAGACAAGCAAGATGTGCTTCGTTACACGCTTTGCGCGAATGCTCCCGAAACAAAAGACAATGATTTTACATGGAAAGATTTTTTGGCAAAAAACAACAATGAACTGGTTGCCATTCTCGGTAATTTTGTAAACCGAACGCTTGTTTTAACGCATAAATATTACGAAGGAAAAGTTCCGATTGTAGATGAATATACCAAAAATGACATATTGTTGAAACAGGAAATCAGCAAATTTCCTGCAAAAATTTCGGCAAGTATTGAACAATATCGCTTTCGCGAAGCATTAGCAGAAGTAATGAATTTAGCGCGTTTAGGGAATAAATATTTGGCTGATAACGAACCATGGAATTTGATAAAAAGTGACGAAAAAAGAGTTCGGACGATTATGAATTTATCGCTGCAAATTACAGCAAATTTAGCAGTGTTAATGGAACCTTTTTTACCTTTTTCTGCAAAAAAATTAGCAACAATGTTAAACTTAAATCAGGATTTAAAATGGAACGATGCTTCGCGCACCGATTTACTTTTAGCCGGACATAAAATTAACGAAGCAGCTTTGTTATATGAAAAAATGGAAGAGAGTGTAGTGGAAGCGCAAGTTCAAAAATTAGCCGAATCGAAACGCATGAACGAATCACTAAAAAGTGCTGATATAACAGCCGCAAAAACGAATATTACTTACGATGATTTCAGTAAAATGGACATTCGTATTGGAACTATTTTAGAAGCAGAACGCGTTCCGAAAACAGACAAATTATTGAAACTTTTAATTGATACAGGAATTGATAAACGAACTGTTGTTTCAGGAATTGCCGCATTTTATGAACCTGAAAAAATAATCGGGCAGCAAGTGAGTATGTTGGTAAATTTAGAACCAAGAAAAATAAAAGGTATTGAAAGTCAAGGTATGATTTTAATGGCAGAAAATACAAAAGGAGAATTGAGTTTTGTGGTTCCAACAAAACCAGAAATAGAAAACGGAAGCATTGTAAAATAATTTTAAACAGGCTCTAAGTAAATACTGGCACCGTAGTTCAATGGATAGAATAGAAGTTTCCTAAACTTTTGATGTGGGTTCGATTCCCTCCGGAGCTACTACTAACGCTTAATGACAGCACCCGTTGTAATTTGCTTTCAAAATGTATCTTTGACTTATTTCGTGCAGCAAAAGCACACATTTTTAATAGTTGTGATTTGGAGTTAGTACAAAAGGTTCGACATTTGGTTAGCGAAGTTCACTCCTATTAAAACCCTTGTGTAGCAATGATTTTATTTAATTTTAAATTTTTCCGTTTATCTAATAACGGAAACATGTCCGATGTATTGATGATTATCGCCTTTAAAATCTTTTGTTTCAATTTTCCAAACATAGACACCTAATTGAACCAGATTGTTCTTTACTCTTCCATCCCAGCCTTGATTTAAGTTAGTAGTA
>DATLTG010000393.1:0-2152 GCA_035533735.1 Bacteroidia bacterium | reverse complement strand
TCTCAAAAACTAAACTTTGCGAAAACAATGAATCTAAAAATGGCGTGTTTGATTTGCCTAATTTAGGATTCATACTTCCAATATATTCTTTCGAAAAACTTTCGAGAATGAGCACAACTACATTTAGTTTTCTGAATTTTTTCCCATTATTTTTATGAATCGGAGAATAATATTTTTCGGCTATCTGTTCAGTCAAGTATTTTTTCGGACTTATATTTTCATCTTCAAACGTATTAATAATACTAAAAGGTGTATTTATTATCAGAGGAATATTTTGCGGATTGGTATATTCTGACGCATTTATAATGCCCATTGGTCGCAATTGAAAACCGCCTCTAAAACCAATAACAACAATGGCTGCCGCAAAGCACAAAATAAGAATATGTGTGATAAAATACTGCAACGAAAAAATATTTTTTCGTTGCTTTTTTTCTTCCGTTTTTTTATACAAAAAAAACAGTAATAAAATCATTAAAATCCAAATAACTATTACATACCAATAATCAAGTAAAAAGCCCGGTAAGAGACTAAGTGTATCGTTTCCTAAAGCCATAAACGAGAAAACATCAGCAGTGCATCGTTTTAATGTAATTTGGAAATAAACAAAGTCGGCACAATTAGCGAAAAGAGTAATGCTATTGGTTACAATAAAAATTATTTTTAGAAATTTCTGATATGTATTTGTATCGCGAAGTGTAATTGGTAAAAGGCTCAATAAAATAAAGGGAATATTAGTAAAAAGTATGGCTGAAATATCGAACCGCGTACCAAAAAAAGAATATTCAATTATTTTAATCCAAGAAACACTTGCGAAGGAATCTCTGTTAAATGCAAAAAACAAAATACGGCAAACCCAATAAGTAAGTAAAACGATGAATAATCGTTTTAGCAAAGTAGAGGCGTACGAAAACCTTTTTGACATTTCGTAAAAGTATAAAAAATGTGAGAGTAAGCCATAAAGCAATTGGTAGTAATAGAATATTATCGAAGTTAATAATCTTATTATCAATTAATAAACATCTAATTGTTAAAAAAATATAAAATATTTGTGTTAGCTAAAAAAAAATAATATACATTTGCTGCAATTTTAATCAAAACAACAAAACAGAAAAATGAAAAAAGTACTTACATTAATTGCTGTTGCTGGAATGTTTTCATTCTACGCATGCGGTCCAAGCCAAGCAGACAAAGACGCTGCTGCTAAACACATGAATGATTCAATTGCTGCTAAACATCAACAAGATTCAATTGCTGCTGCTACAATGATGCAACATCAAAAAGATTCTTTGAAAATGGTTGCAATGAAAGATTCAGTTGCTGCTAAAGCTGCTGCTGATAGCACAGCTAACAAACCTGCTGATAAAAAGAAATAATATTTCTTTCAGCAAAAGAAAAAGGAACTCTTCGGAGTTCCTTTTTTTAGGTCTATTAATTAGAAAAAAATTATTTTCTTTCGGAAATTATTTTTTCAGAGGCATCACATTTACTACACCCACAGCTTTCATGTTTCTTTTTTACTTGAAACATATTCCATACTTTTTTTCCTATATAAAAAATGGCTGCTGCAAAAACTAAGTAAATAATAACGTTTTGAATATTCATGATTATACTAAATTTTCTACAAAGGTAAGGAAAGTAAATTTAACGATATTTCACTACTTTCGTCAATTATCTTTGTCGGGAACTATATAACCTATTAACATTACAATACAACCTTGCTGCGCCTGTCCAGCGCCTGCCGGAGGAATATCATAATCAATATAATACGTACCGCTTTTTTTAGGTTCAAAAGACCAAAACAAATTATCTATTCCGCTATCGTTATCGTACAATTTTTTTCGTTTTTTCGAACGACTGTTGTGGTCGTATATGTTTACTGTTACCATTTCTTCAAAGCCTGAAGTAGCAAAAACCAATTTGTATTTTTGTCCAGCAAAAGCTGTAAATTCTACTTCAACCTGTTGTGGATTTCCTGTAAAAATAATATCGTTCATTGCATAACTGTCGTATTTAAAAGGCTTTATATTGGCTTTGTAATTTTTAACAATGTGTTTCACACTACACTGTGAGTGTCCTTGTTTATAAGGAATACAACATAAAATTGATATAATTGCAATCGAAAAAAATATTTTTCTGTAGGATTTTTCCATAT
>DATLTG010000392.1:0-2974 GCA_035533735.1 Bacteroidia bacterium | reverse complement strand
CCGCAAGGCGTGGGGGTTCGAGTCCCTTCATCCGCACTAAATAAAACCGTAATTAGCTATTTTGGAGCTTTTTACGGTTTTTTAATTGTTAAATTTCCCCACATTTTCCCCACAATCAACTAAATATTTGTTTTTTAATTAATGATGGCTTCTTTTAAAAAACTGAAAGGGGTTGAAAACTAATTAAAGATATAATGAAGGTGTCAGTTTCAAAAAATCTTATTTCAATGTAAATGTTAAAAATAAAAAAGATATGAAAGATATTTTTAAAAAAATTAAACTTTAAATATCTATACTAAACTCTTTTAAATATTTCAATATGTCTTGAAGATGTTTTACTGAATACTCGTAGTCTTTTTTTTTATCTGATTTAAAAATCTCTATATCTGTAAATCCATCATACCTTGCAGAACGAGAATAATTATACAGATTCCTATAATTAATCCAACATGTATTAGAAACTTTCAATTTAGCGTTTTCTCTTTTTGGGTTAATTTGATTATCAATCTCCTCATGCGTTGAACCAGCTTTTTGCCCTTTTTTTGTAATTAATGCTTTCATTCCATGAATTGCCACATAGAAAAGAGATGTTATTTTCCAATCATAATAATCATCAGTAAAAGATTCGTGAATACAATTGTGAAATTTTTGATTGGACTTGGCTTGGTTAATATGCTTATCCATTCTTAGAATTTCACCAATTTAACTTCTGAAATATTTTTATTAATTGATTCATCGGAAGTGAATTGAAAGTAAATAGGGAATTTATATATTACATCCGAAACAGGGTTTGTATCAAAAAAATCAAAAATAACATTTCTATTTTCAGCATTATCTTTTTTTAAAACAATAGAATAATGTAAATGTCCATTTTGGTTTTTTTTGTAAACTTTTGAAAGAACATTTCTATGTTTTGAAAAAAACTTTATTGCAATTGTGTCCAACAAAGCATTGCAATTTTCTTCAATAGATTTTGAAATATTATAAAAATTTTCAATTGGATTTGCAATCGTTGCTTCAATTTTATTAGCCAATTCAGTTTTTTCGCCTATTTTGTGCAGAGCATAAGTACTATCCACTTCATCCTTTGCTTTTTCTAAATAATTTTGAAGTAAATATAATATCGCAGTAATTGGAGATTGCTGTTGCTCCAATAAATTACTTTGTGTCAATTGAGAAGATTTCATGTCTTTTGTTTTTAACCTCAATTATATCAATAGGTAAACGCTAATAAAAATAAAATGTTTCGCAAATATAACTTTTTTTGTGAAAGTCAATAGTTAAATAATAACATTTGGGTGAAGTTGTAAACTTTCATTGTTAAAATAATATGATACAAAATTAGTGTAAAATGGTATATAGTTAACTATTTTTTATTTTTTCGTTGAATTTAACTCGAAATCAAATAATTTTTTCGGATGGATTTTTAATGCTGAGGATATTTTGTAAACATTAAATATAGGGAGGTTCTATAAATACATTCACATCAAAATTTTCATCGTTTTTTTACAGACAATGAAAAATTTTGTAACACTATCTGGAGGGCGGAGCGTAAAAAAATAATTAGTAATTATTTTTAGCGAACGAGCCAGCTTGTAGGGTAGGAAAAAAAATTGAAGCAGTATGTAAAAAACGCTGGAAACCATAAGGGAACAAAAATAACAAGCAATCTGAAGCGTTATACTTTTTCGGAATAGCTTTTGCTATTACAAAAAAATATGCCTTGCATCCTATTTATTATTTTTGTTTTTTGAAAGAAATGTATTTATAGAACCTCCCTTAACCATTGCACAATTAAAAAAGGATAATTATCAAGCATACACGCGCAATAAACTAATTGCCGAAGCATTTTATTTGGCAGGCGATATAGAAAAATACGGTAGTGGTTTTATTCGCATTCGAGACGAAATTAAAAAATATCCTACCATGCAATTTAATTTTGAAGAAGCTCCGAATGGCTTTTTGGTGGCACTCAATTACACTCAACAGAAAGAGCGGTTAGCAGAAAATGTCACCCAAAATGTCACCCAAAATGTCACCCAAAATAGATTGGATGCAATTATCCATTTAATACAAAATGAAAATAAAATTACCACAGCAGCAATAGCTAAAAAACTTCAATTAAGTAAAAGAACAATTCTTAGAGATATTGAAAAATTGAAAGCAACAAACAAAATTAACTATGTGGGTGCCGCCAAAGGTGGTTATTGGAAAATTTTAAAAAATGAAGTTTAAAGGGAGGTTCTAAGACACTACCATCATTTGCTAATTGGTTTATCCGATTAAAAAAAATTATACATTTGCAAGGATATGTCAAACACCGTTATATCAGTAGAAAACCTTAGTAAGCAATACCGTTTGGGTAATGTGGGTACAGGCACATTGAGCCACGACTTAAACCGTTGGTGGCATACAGTACGCGGTAAAGAAGATCCTTTTTTAAAAATAGGCGAAGAAAATAACCGCGCTAAACGCGGAAGCAGCGATTATGTTTGGGCATTAAAAGACATTAATTTTGAAGTAAAAAAAGGCGAAGTACTTGGCATTATAGGTAAAAACGGAGCCGGAAAATCTACTTTATTAAAAATATTATCGCGCACCACTACACCCACAACTGGCAGTTTTAAAGTAAAGGGACGAATAGCCAGTTTGTTGGAAGTAGGTACTGGTTTTCATCCGGAACTTACGGGACGCGAAAACATTTTTTTGAATGGCGCTATTCTCGGGATGACAAAAACGGAAATAAAAAATAAATTTGACGAAATAGTTGATTTTAGTGGCGTTGAAAGATATATTGATACTCCCGTAAAACGTTACAGCAGCGGAATGTACGTGCGTTTGGCTTTTGCCGTTGCAGCACATTTAGAAAGCGAAATATTAATTTTAGATGAAGTATTAGCGGTTGGCGATGCTGAATTCCAGAAAAAATGTTTGGGTAAAATGAAGGATGTAAGCGGAAAAGAAGGCAGAACCG
>DATLTG010000391.1:0-3179 GCA_035533735.1 Bacteroidia bacterium | reverse complement strand
TTTTAGCGCGTAATTTTGGTTTCAAAATAAATGCAGATGCTTTTGAATTACTCGCGAAATCGTTGCCAAATGGGATTTTGGCAAAACATAAAAATAATTTATTTCAAATAGAAGCGTTACTTTTCGGTCAAGCTGGAATGTTAGAAAAAAATTTTTCGGATGATTATCCGCAACAATTGCAAAAAGAATATTTATTCTTGAAAAAAAAGTTCAAACTCAAAAATATTGAACCGCATTTATGGAAAATGTTGCGCTTGCGACCAGTTAATTTTCCGACAGTACGATTGGCTCAGTTTGCCCGATTGATAAATGTTTCCTCGCATTTGTTTTCAAAAATAATGGAAATAGAGAAAGTAGAAGATGCGTTTCAATTGTTACGTGTTTCAGCAAGTGATTATTGGAACACTCATTTTGATTTCGAAACTAAATCGCGCAATCAACTCAAAAAGTTAGGTAAAACTGCCGTTGAAAATATTATTATCAATACACTTATTCCGTTTTTATTTGTGTATGGAAAACAGAAGAATGAAGAAAAATATATTGATAGAGCCTTGGTTTTTCTTCAAAAAATACGTCCTGAAAAAAATAAAATTACCGAAGCTTGGAAAAATATAGGAATGAAAATAGAAAATGCTTTTACTTCACAAGCTGCTATTCAGTTGAAAAACGAATATTGTGCGCATAAAAAATGTTTGGATTGCGCCATCGGAAATTATTTGCTGAAAAAATAATTTTTTAGATGCCATTTACTTTTTTTGTTCTCGATACCAAAAACTAATATCTAAAATCCAATATCTAATATTACTTTTGCTGCGCTTGAAAAATCAGAAATTTGAATACAGTTAAAATATCCGCCATTTCTTACCTCAATACCAAACCTTTTGTTTACGGATTGGAGCATTCAGGTATTTTAAAAAATTACGAAATGCAATTTGATATTCCTTCGGTTTGTGCCGAAAAACTGTTGAAAAACGAAGTAGATATTGGGATTGTTCCGGTGGCAATTATTCCGCTTTTAAAAGAAGCACATATTTTGAGCGATTATTGTATTGGAGCTGTTGGTGCGGTAAATTCGGTGGTTTTGTATAGTTGCGTTCCTTTAAACGAAATTGAATTTATAGAATTGGATTATCAATCGCGCACTTCCGTGATGTTGACGAAAATATTGGCAAAAAATTTCTGGAAAATAAATCCGCAATGGGTAAATGCCGAAAAAAATTACGAAAATAATATTTCCGAAAAACGAGCCGGAGTTGTAATTGGCGATAGAACATTTGCTTTAAAAGACAAATATCCATTTACGTTTGATTTAAGCGAAGAATGGATGAAATTTACCGGATTGCCATTTGTTTTTGCTTGTTGGGTTGCCAATAAAAAGCTTCCCGAAAAATTTATTTTCGAATTCTCTGAAGCTATAAAATACGGAGTTAATCATCGCAAAGAATTGATTGAAGAATTGCAAAAAAATAATTCATACCCAACCGATGTATCGCATTATCTAATGAAATCAATTAGTTACGACTTAGATGCGTCTAAGAAAAAAGCGTTGGATTTGTTTCTTTCGTATCTAAAAAAGGTATGAAAATTTTAAAAAAGCAGCCTTAATTATTTTACTTTTTTCTGAATAATAAATTCCCAACTATTTCAGAAAATAATTTTCGGAATCTCCTAAAAATAATTATTAACATTTGTTAATAAAAACGAGCCTTTTCAATATTATTTATGTTTTATTTCAATAGCTTTTTATTACATTTGTTACGCTTAAAAATAAACCAAATAAAACATCAATTATGGAAGAAGTTGTGAAAGAAAATAACAATGCTGATTATTCAGCGGATAGTATTCAGGTATTAGAGGGTTTAGAGGCGGTTCGTAAACGTCCGTCTATGTACATTGGCGATACAGGCGTAAAAGGCTTGCATCATTTGGTGTACGAAGTAGTAGATAATTCCATTGATGAAGCGTTAGCTGGTCATTGTAAAAATATAGATGTATTTATTAATGTTGATAATTCCATTACTGTTATAGATGACGGTCGTGGAATTCCGGTTGATTATCATGCTAAAGAGAAAAAATCGGCTCTTGAAGTGGTTATGACGGTTTTACATGCTGGTGGAAAATTCGATAAAGATTCCTACAAAGTTTCTGGTGGTTTGCATGGAGTAGGAGTGAGCTGCGTAAATGCGCTTTCTTCGCATTTAAAAGTTACGGTGAAACGTCAAGGAAAAATGTATGTGCAAGAATACAGCATCGGTAAACCGCTTTATCCTGTTAAAGAAGTTGGAACAACAGACGAAAGAGGAACGGAAGTTACGTTTAAACCGGATGAAACTATTTTCACTGCTCCTGTTTATCATTACGATATTTTGGTGGCGCGTTTGCGCGAACTTTCCTTTCTGAACAAAGGTATTCGCCTTAATATTACAGATTTGAGAGAGAAAGATGCAGAAGGAAATAGCGTTACTGAAAAGTTTTATTCGCAAGAAGGATTAAAAGAATTTGTCGCTTTTTTAGATGCAACGCGTGAAAAATTAGTTGAAGATTGCATTTGTATGGAAGGCGAAAAATCAGGCATTCCGGTAGAAGTAGCAATGCAATACAATACTTCTTTTAGTGAAAATTTACATACTTACGTAAATAATATTAACACGCACGAAGGAGGAACGCATCTTGCAGGTTTTAGAAGAGCTTTAACGCGTACTCTGAAAAACTATGCTGATAAATCAGGAATGCTCACTAAATTAAAATTTGACATTAATGGTGATGATTTTCGTGAAGGATTAACGGCAGTTATTTCGGTAAAAGTGCAAGAGCCGCAATTTGAAGGTCAAACAAAAACCAAATTGGGTAATAATGAAGTAATGGGAGCTGTGGATGCTGCCGTTAGTGAAATGTTGGCGAATTATTTAGAAGAACATCCGAAACAAGCCAGATTAATTGTAGATAAAGTTATTTTAGCTGCAACTGCTCGCCATGCTGCTCGTAAAGCGCGCGAATTGGTGCAACGTAAAAATGTATTAACCGGATCTGGACTTCCCGGAAAACTTTCGGATTGTTCCAATAGCGATCCTGCTGCTTGTGAAATATTTTTAGTTGAGGGAGATTCTGCTGGTGGAACTGCGAAACAAGGACGTAACAGAGCTTTCCAAGCGATACTTCCTTTAAGAGGAAAAATTTTG
>DATLTG010000390.1:0-9149 GCA_035533735.1 Bacteroidia bacterium | reverse complement strand
GCCCACACTCTTTCCCCTTTCCACAGGATGGGCAGCATGGCTCTTTCCGCTCGAAAAAAATACAATAGCTACAATTATTCGAAGTAGTAAAAGTGAAATGGGAATTAAGCAACCGGCATCAATCATTGTGTAAATTTTTAGAGTATGAAATCCCCCCTCTGACGGCGGCAGGGCAATCACTAACAATATTTATAAAATAAAAATACCAAATAAAAGTTCGTTTACTGTAATTATCCACGGCACAGATATGCCGGCGCTTCTTGCCTTAGCTGTATAACTTTACGGGTTGGGGTTATCTTGAAACTCAAAAATATTTTTGTCATTCAAAATATTTAAAAAACAAAAGGAATTATTCTTTTAGTTTTTTTTGAATATTCTGCATAATCGCCGTATGCAACCAATAAAGATTTTTCCTCCAATATCATTCTCACAAAAAGGCCTGCTATAATTAAACCAACAGCGGCAATTGTCTCATAAAAGGGGAAAGAAATTATACTGGCAATAAAAAAATATATTAATGCCGCATAAATTGGGTGCCTGAGAAAATGATAGGGTCCATTTGTTATCAGCTTTCCTGTAGTAGCATTTGCTGACGCATTAAAACTACGGACTCCAAAAGTAAGTCTTGCCCAAATCATAAGTGCAACAGCGCAAATTTGAATGATTATTGAAATTGGGTTCTTGGAAAATATATAATTTTTGTCAATAAGGAAGAACACTCCAATTAGAGCAACACCAAAAGCAATTAGTGAAGCAACTTTTAAATTCATTTTGTTTTTTTAGTTAAGTGTCTATAAGTTTTATGTGTCCCTTCAAAGTTTGTATTCACCCTAAAAACACACTACCAAATTTTACCAAACAATTTTTCTATCTCAGTACATTTAAATCATTTATCAATACAAACGCCGCTTTACATTATTAGCGTAAATACAACCAGGGTTTATTTTAAATCAGCTAAATGCCCGCGATGATGAAGGTATTTTATTACAAAATAAAAATACCAAATATAAGTTGGTTTACTGTGCTTCTTCAAAAAAATGGAACACTCACGGAGGCTAAAAATGTGATTGCTTTAGCGTGGGTTATTAGATGGTCGAATAAAAATGGAAACGATTAATCCTATACCAACGATTACATCAATAATATTCCACAATTGTCTACCCAATGCAATTTTAATTAATGGTTGAAACAAAATTGCTAAACAAGCATAAATAATAACTTCTGTTTTATGTCCTTGTTCATTTGAATTGTATGCAAGTATTGCGAAGCCAATCAATGCAACAAATCGAACCAATTGAAAATATCCATAAGGCATATCAAACAGGCAAACAAAAAATAAGACTGCTAAGATTATCTTTATTATTTTATCCACCGGGTTAAACAAATTTAATTTTTAATATTCTGTCAAAGTCCAAAACCAATTTTAGTATTAATTTGCTCTCTTGCAGTGCGTGGTAACAAATCAAGTAAACTGTAATTTATTTCTCTCAGTCTATCCCAATTTTGACTTTCGATAGCAAACTTTCCTGCGTCAATTTGGCTTTTAGCCTGTGTTTGGTCATTCATCTTTGGTTGTTCACTTTTTAGCCAATTAAAAATATCCTTTAAAAAATCAGGTATTCTCCAACGAATTTTACTAATGATACTGTAAAGTTCATCTGATTTCTCCTGAATTTTAATCGGGCTGTTTGTTGTCATGAATGTTGTCTCTGCCGCAACAATATCATTAAAAACTTTTCTTTCATAGTCATTACCATTTTCATTAAGCAATTTTTCACACTCCAATTTTGTTTCATGATAATGTTCTTTCACTTTTTGAAGACGTTTATTTTTGGTTGCGTTATCAATCTCCTGTGCGATTTTTCTTTTTCTATTTTCTAATTTATAACGATTGTCTGTTACATCATCATCAGTAAGATTGTCGGTTTCATCTGATACATTTACCATTTCAGGTTTTAGTTTGGATAAAGTGCTTGCGGTTTCATAATCTTCTTTTTCGGTTGCTTGTTCAATTTCTTCATCTAACTTTTCAGCTAAATCGGTTACTTCAAGTTTGAGTAACTCAATTTTTGTATCCCTTTCTTTAGGGTTAAAAGTTTGTTTAAATTCTTGGTCAGCCATGTTTAAGTAAGATGCAATAGTTAGGTCTCTTGATTCAGAAATCGAAATTGTAATTTCAATATCTGAACCTTTTGAAACATCTCGTTTCAAATTCTTTCCTGTTATCTTCATGTATCCGATACTTTTGTTTGCTTCAGGTAAAGCCAAATAAGAACCTTCTAAAACATTTACTCTTATGACTTCATCTTCACTACCTTTAATTACAGTTTTGTTAAGAGGATAAGTTTTAGTTCGTTTTGTTGGCAGAACTGAATTTCTTTGAAGAAATAAATCTAATCTTGTTGCTCCTGGATTATCATAATCATCAACTTCCAAACAAATATCATCAGGTAATGGCTGTCCGCTAATTCCAAAGCCGCTGTTTATTCCGATTGTTTCAATATCGGTATCAACAACATTATTTTGGCTGTCGTAAACTGTAAGCTGAAAGAAATTGTAAGCGTTCTCTACCAAAGGCAAATCTTCGCTTATTCTTTGCGATAATTTTTTAAGTCCTGAATCAAAACCTCCGTCTTGTCTTGTAATGCGATAAAATAAACCTTCAACATTACCTGTAATTCTTGCGGCAAATAATTCTTCTTTTTCTTTTGATGTTTTTTGATAAGCGGGTCTTATTGAAATTGCCGTTGTCTTTTTAGTTTCTTGTGTCTTGGGAATTTCTTTTTGTTTAGTTGCTGCATAATAAGCTGCACCAACTGCTACCGCCGTTGTCGGGTCAATCTCACAATTAACAGGTATTTGCAAAATTTCTTCTACACGTTGGCGTACATATGGAATATAAGTTGAACCACCAACCATCAGTGTAAATTGTATGTCAGCAGGTGTTAAAGATTTTCTGGTAATGATTTTCTTAATCATATCGGTTGTGTTGTCAATTGACGTTCTTATGAACTCGTTGAACTCAGAACGAGTAATTGTAATTTCCATATCAACCTCCTTGCCTTCTTCATCTTCAAATCCATCAACAACAATTTCAGCAGAAGATTTTGCTGAAAGTAAAATCTTTGCTTCTTCTGCTCTGCGAAGCAGTACATAATATTTTGCATTGTATTTACCTGATGCACTTTTCATATCATCTTCCAAACTGGAAAAACTGTATTGCTCGTTTATTTTAGGAATAATAAATTTCTCTATAATTATGCTGTCAAAGTCTGCTCCTCCCAAAAAGTTATCGCCTTCATGGTCAAGAACTTTCATTTCGCCATTTTTAATTTCAATTAATGCAACATCAAATGTTCCTCCTCCTAAATCGTAAACCAACCATTGCCCTTCTTTCATTTCCTTTTCTTTTTTCATGTTGGCATAAGCCAAACTTGCCGCAATGGGTTCTTGCAAAAGAATTACTTGTTTAAAACCTGCTTGCAGTCCTGCTTCTTTTGTTGCATTGGACTGTATTGTATCAAATGATGCTGGAATTGTAATTACTACCGATTCCAAAATTTCGTTTGTGTTGACAAAAGTTTTCAATTCTTTAAGCACAAGTGCTGAAAGTTCAATTGGAGTTTTGGATTCATTGATTGATTTTATTTTGAAACTTTCTGCAGTCCCCATTTTACGTTTAAAAGCCCCAACAACATTTTTTGGGTCTTTTTCTAAATACTCTTTTGCTCTGCTACCAATAATAATTTTGTCCTTTTTGAACGAAACTACTGATGGCAAAGTTGTCCTGCCATAATCTTGCGGGTTTGTAAAAACTATTACTTCACCTTTTACAAATTTGGCAATAGCTGAATTTGTAGTTCCTAAGTCAATTCCGAAGTTAATTGTATTCTCCATTTTTATAAAATTGTTTCTATGAATTATTTTTCCCTGATTCAACTACCACAATACCTTTTTGTGCTATCAAATTTGCTCCGCCTTTACGATAGCGGATAATTGGTTTTATGACTTCTGTAATAAAAAGATTCTCTGCAGAGTTGCCTGCAATGCCTGCTGCTTCAAGTTCTGTTCGTGTTTCGTTGTATGGTTCACCTATTGGATTGTGATAACTCAAACCTGCTTCACCTTCTGTCGCTGTTGAAAAAATGTTCTCAAAAATTTCTTTCATCTTATTTATGTTACGAGGAATAGAATTTGTTTCTTTTAATTGAGAAACTTTCTTTTCAATCTCAAATATCTGATTTAATAAATCAAGATATGAATGTGGGAGTTTTACAACTGCTTTATTTTCCTGCATAATTTATTTTTTAATTGTCATTTGAAAAATCGTCTTCTGAGATTGCGTTTGGTTGAGTGCTATTATCAGAATTGTTTAACGAATAAGTAGTATAAAGTTTCAGTGTATAATATGATATTGAAACTCGTCCATCATCGTAATGAATTTTATTAAAATCATAAATATCGTTATCTTTTTTATACAATGCGTTTGAAGCAAAATGTCCCCTGCAGATAGGGGCACCTTCTTTTACTTCCCAAATATTGCCATAGGCAATTTTTAGATAATATTTTCCTTCTGGAATATTTTTAACTGTGCATGTCGTACCGCTATTAATAAAAACAAAACGAATGCATTTATTAGTCTGATAGTTGATTATTTTAACGGCTGCATCAGTCATATCTGCCGTAATAATTAATTTGTTATTAATGCTATAATCATAACTTGGCTTTAAATCCGAACAACCAGTAATATTTCCGTTCTTCATGCGTATCTCTTTGTAAGTTGGGGTTGTTGTTTCGGAATAATTGCTATTGTTCGATGTGCTGCTTGATGATGGAGTTGTATAAATGTTAGATGAAGTAGGAGTAGTGCTTTGAGAATAAGAATAAGACGATGGTGAATTATTAGATTGAATTAATGCAATCATTATCCATAATGCTATACCGCATGGCAAACCTATTTGCCATATTTTTTGCCATTTATGAAGTTTTAATTTTCCGTAAAATTTATATCCAGAAAAAGTTGGAGAACAATTATATCTTGATAAAGGGATAATCGGAATCCAAAAGAATACTAAATACAATGTGTCGCCGTAGATGGTTGTACCAATGCCATTTGTTGTCCGTAAATCTGGGGCAGCACTTATTGGCTCACCTTGCTGTTCTCTTTTCTTTTTTACTTCCTGTAAATCTTTTAAGTCTGTTTCAAATTTTTGCTTAGCATCTTGCGAAACATTTATTGTTAAAGCCCTATTAATTAGTTCCAATGCAGTATTAATGTCCTTTTGGGCGTTCCATGCTGAAATAGATAAACTTCTAATTGCATAGCCAATTTGATTTCTTATTTCATTTGCAAAAAGCGGCAAACTATTAAGTTCTGAAATATTGACAGCAGTGGCGGCATTAGCCGCTGCTGCTTTGGTTGTTAATGCTTTTTCATCAACTTGTTTTATTGCAGTCCTTATTTGTAAAAGAGCATTTGTCCATTTTTTTAGAATGGGTGCATTTTTCTCTTGCTCTAACTTTTCATCGTTTCTTCTTTTTACGATTTTAAAATTATTTTCAAATGTTGGCTTGCTAACGCTTTCAATGTTTAATAATAAGAGATGAGAAAGTAAATCTAATGAAACTTGTGAGTTATCAAAATTCTCATCAATAGCTAATTGCAAATAGTTAATACTTGCAGCAATCTTGTTTATCTGGCTTTGAAAATAAGTTGGGAGAATATTTAAAATATCAACGGGAAAATTTTCTTTTACGAAATCCACAATCAAATCAATATTACCATCGTCCCAATCGCTTTCTTCACTTTTAATATCACTTTTAATTTTGTCAGATTCCAAAATTCTGTTTTGTAGCTCAATACTAAGTGATTTGAATGCTGAATTGATATTGTTTGAGTTAATAAGTATTTGTGTTCTTAAGATGGAAGCAAGCATCCCTTTATCTTCAGCCTTAAATAATTTTAATAAACTCTTATCAAAATTTGATGCGAAAGTTGGATTGATAAAATTTATAAAGTCAGATAATTGATAAATGCTTTCATGCCTAAAGTGGGCAAAAAAAATTTCATCTCCGGTTGCCAAATAATCATTCAAAGATTGGAGTGTAGCTGCTAACTGATAATAATATTCCTTTTTTTCATTATTGCTTAGTTCGTCAATTACTCTTTCGCAATCTGATTTTGAAAGATTATGTCCTTTGTAATTGAAGTATCCCCCGTCAGAAAGGTCAATCTCTGCAAGAAGTTTTCTTTTTGCCTTTTTGATTGTATTGTCGTCTATGCTTGCAATGTCTGAATGCTGCAAGTCAAGAATTTCAATTGGGTTGATAAAAAGCATAGATAATATTCTTCTGCCGTTGTTAAAATAAATGTGTGTTGTGTGTCGGTGCAAAATCAAATGTGCTGCAAACGTGGGTTGACTTCTGTGTGCTGGCATTGCAGCTCTTTTGTTTTTGCGAAGCCTGGGTTTTAACTTTCATATCGGATGGTTTTGATATTTGACAAATTTACAAACTGTCGCAATAGCATGACGCCTTACGTTTAAGGCGATGGGCTGGAATTCAATGTACTTTCCGCACGAAAGTCAGCCGATTGAAAAACCAAAGCCGAAGGCAAATACAAAAAGCCGATATTTGTTTGTCTGCTGGGACATAAGCTGAGCGAACTACAGCCAATTATTATTCCTTCAGCCAGCCTATTGCCAAGTCTCCATGTTGGCTGTCTGGGGCTTTTCGGTCTATGATATTGTCGGTAAAACTTCGTCTGTCTTTGTCGCAATTGCTTGATTAAGTTGTCTGCTGTAATAAGAAATTATATTGTCACCACACAAACACAAATAGTCGTATGAGATTACTTGTATATGGTTAAGGCTTGAATTTAACATTCTCAATGCTTCAAACTGTTCGTCAGTAAATTTATGTGTTCGTCCAACAATAATTTTAATTCTTGGTCTTAATAATTTGAATTTGTGTTGCTTTTCTAATACCAATTTATAGTCGTCAAGAACCTTCAAATATTGCATACATTGTCCGATAACTTTTGAGAGTTCCTTTGAAGGATAGAAGCTTTTATGGCTTGTGTCGTAGTCAAACAATTCAAATTTTGGTCGCTTTAATTCTATCAAATCTATAAATCCGTCGGTCGTCTCCATTATTAAATCGCTTTCGGAATTTATCCCAATTTGTCGTGCTGGATGTTTTTGAATGTAGTCAATACCTAATGTCCAAATATTTTTCTCTATCCAATTCTGAAATATTTTTTCGGGTTGTCCTGCAACATATTCAGCTAAGTTATCGTGTAACTTAACGCTGTCTGTTATTGTAGTTGTTTCTTCAAGTTCAAGTAATTGCCTAAGATTTGCAAGAGATTTCTTATGATTAGTTTGTCTTATTGAGGCGTGCAAATTTTGTATTTCACTGTCGGTAAGGGCTTCTAAAACTAAAGCCAATTTATCGTCTGCATTTACTTTGTCGAGTATTGATTTAACAAGAGAACTATTAACCGTTTTTATAATTGCTAAAATCTCTTTTATGTCATTTGTTACTTCAACGAATTCACTTGTGTGAGTTTGGGCTTCATCTCTAATTATTGAAACACTATTTAAATGCGTATGAATGGCTTTGGCTTGGTCGTAATTTAAAGTTTCAGAGAAAATGTGCTTGTAGGTTAGTTTGTCAATTGCAAAAATTGTAACGGAAAAGTCATCCTTGTTAGTAATATTGTCAGGTGTTACACCTGACAAATTAATGTACAAGGACATTGTCCCGTTATTGAATATTTCTTTTTGATACTGAACACTCATTACACTTTGGCTATTACTCTTGCATACATTGGTGAATTTGGCTTATAACTCTCATCAATAACAAAGCAATCTTGGACTTCAAGTATTTCAATGTTCTTTATGTAAGAAAGAAGTGGTGAACGCCAACCTGGTATTTCATCTTTAGTGTCAGAAACTCCATCAGTTTGATAAATGTGTGCCATTGCATTGTCTGTCGTTGGGTGAAGAAAAACAGCATATGGATTACCATATCTTTTCCCTTTCACTTTTTTCTCAACGTCATACTCAAATGAAATTGGTTTTTGAAGTTTTATAGCTTTCGTTAAAAGTTCTAATGTGTCCATTTATGATTTTTTTTAATTATTAGGGTCTGTCTTTGCCTTGCAGCCAAAGCTTGTATTTATGTTATAAGATGTAATAGTACAAAAAAAATGACTATTCATTCTCGGCTATTTAAAGTTATACTTTTTGTATTGTCATTACTACAATCCAATCCTTCAAAAATCATAGTGCATTCTTACTTTCAAAAATACCGCTTCCAGTAAACCAACAAATTCCCCCAATTCCTATTTAAATCAGCCGTTAGTTTTCAATCGTAAGGATCTCAATAAGCCTTCAAGGTAATTATTTCTAATAATACAACTGTAATAAAAAATGTTCACAGCCTGTTGATAATTTACGCAGGCTTTATTGTAAGTTTCTTTCTACCCGGTGTCTCTACTCACGGCCTCGTGCAGCAGCAGGCAATGCCGTTCATGCGCATCCTAAAGCAAGGACTCACGGCTGGTTCTACAGGAGTTCTTGCGGCCATTTCTCCAATTAGCATTTGTAATATTATTTCGGGAATACCGGGTAAGGATACCCAACAGGGAGGGGAAAGCACCAACAGGAATGATGCTGGTTTAGTCTTCAATTTCTTTGCCCACTGCAAATGGCTGCATGTCTTCTGAAATAATATTTTCAGTAACATGGTTGATGTAGTTGCTCATCACTTTTAGCGAAACGCCAACAATAACATCCATCATCTGCTCCGGCGAAAAACCGGCATTGTAAAAAGCATCTAAGTCGGATGCCTGGAGATGCCCTCTTGCCACCGTCATTTTTTCGGTAAACGTTACCAGGGCATTCAACCTTTCATCTGTAACCCGCAATTGTTTGCGAACCTCATTGATGGTTTGAGAAGATATGCCGTTTTGTTTTGCGCCTCTCGTATGTGCTGCTATGCAGTATGCGCATTGGTTTACCACGCTGGACGACAGCAGGATTAAATGTTGTTCACCCGTGCTGAATGAGGTTTTGGCAAAAAAGGTTTTGCTTAGATTGCTGTAGCCTTCCAATGCAGCCGGGGAACCCGCCATGTATCTGAAT
>DATLTG010000389.1:0-6911 GCA_035533735.1 Bacteroidia bacterium | reverse complement strand
TTAGATAATCTTGTAGAGGAAAATAAAATTTCATCTACAAAAACCTGCTTAAACTCTTCAACAGAAGAAAGAATGTTGGTAGTCGGAGTAAGTAAGCCTCTATTATCAAAATTTAACATTGTGCAAAGATATAATTTAATTGAGCGGAAACCATTTATTCATAAGCATTTTTTGTTCCTCGTTATTTATTTGCCTGTATTTTTCAGTAGCAGAAATCTATTTGTGTCCTGCCATTATTTGTACTTGTTCTAACGGTAATTTTTTTTCGTTCATCCAATTCGCAATCACATTTTGTCGTATCGTTTGAGGGTTTAAATTCCTACCAGGAAACAAAGGTTTGTATGTGCCTACAAAATAATTCAAGGTAAAACCAAAAGCATCGCGTCCAATGGTTACAGTACTTGGATTATGCACATTGCCATCTGCACCCATATCGTAACTTGGATTAGTAATACTACTGTTTATGCCTTTTATCCAACCATTAATGGTATAAGCATAATCAACTCCTTGAACTTGTCTTCTTCCAATTACTGTTATAATTTTTTAGTTGAAACTACTGTATTGCGTTTTATATTATTTTATTAACTTTGAGGAAATCAAAAAGTGAGAATTTATTTTCCTGCTTAAAACGTTTTCATTACAGATTATCTTTTCAAGATATTTAAAAGTTCATTACTATTTATTAAGTAAAGAACTAATTGAAAACAAAATCAAAACAGCTGAGCCATAATACTATTATACTCTGCGATACAAAGCTGTTCCTTCGTTTCAGGTTCAGTTAATCTTAGTTTCTTTTTAAAGAAACTCATTATAATATTTTTACACAAATAATGGAGCAACAAAAACACACAAATAAACTGGAAAAGATTTTTGGACTTAAGATGGCTATTATCATGGTGATGAGTGCTATTATTGGTTCAGGAATTTTTAAAAAAGTAGCCCCCATGTCAAAAGGTTTGCAATCACCTACATTGGTAGTATTGGCATGGGTTTTAGCAGGCGTCATAATATTATTCGGAGTATGGAGTATTGCTGAACTGGGAACTATTTTTCCTCATTCTGGTGGTCCTTTTTCTTGGTTGGAAAAAATTTATGGACGCCTCATTTCTTTTCTTTATGGTTGGGCAAGTTTTACTGTTATTCAATCAGCAGCAATTGCATCCGTTGCTTATGTATTTGCCGGAGCTTTAGGAACATTTATTCCGTTACCGCATTTATCGCCAGCAATGGAATCAATGAGTTTTTTGGGAATTCATTTTTTTAGTAATGTCGGTGCAAAAGCAGTAACTTGTATTTTAATTATCGTGCTTACCATTGTAAATATAAAAGGTACTAAAAATGGCGGATTGGTGAGTTTGATTTTTACTTTTTCCATAATTACTTGTTTGTGTATTATTGTTTGTGCAGCAATAACAAGCCATGTTGGGAGTTGGCAAACTTTTGCCACAAAAGGTAGCGATTATCCGGCTCAAGGATTTACATTTCTTGCGTTTATCAGTTTAATGGTTATCGCTATGCGAAACGCCTTTTGGGGTTATGAAGGTTGGATTGCGTTGGGTTTTATTGGAGAAGAATTGCAAGAGCCGAAAAAAAATATGCCCAAAGCACTTACAATTGGTATTATTATAATAATGTTGTTTTATGCAGTTGTAAACTGGGCTTATTTATACGTAATGCCGATTGACGAAATAACAAAAGGAATGTCGGATCCCAATTATATTGGAGCTGTTGCTGTGATAAATAAAATTTTCGGTAACAAAGGTGCGTATATCGTTAGCGGCATGATACTGATTTCTACTTTTGGTTGTACAAATGCTACTTCATTGGTTTCTGCACGCATTTATTATGCGATGGGGCGAAAAGGATTATTTTTTAAAGATGTAGGAGATGTGCATCCGAAAAATAAAACTCCGCACAAAGCTTTAATTTACCAATGTGTTTGGGCTTGTATATTAGCACTTAGCGGCTCCTTTGCTATCTTAACAGACTTAGTTATAATTGCTGCATTTATTTTTTATGGATTAATCGTTTTTGGAGTTATCATTTTACGTATTAAAAGAAAAGACTTGGAACGTCCGTATAAAACTTTTGGCTATCCATTTGTGCCGATTATTTTTACATTATTTTGCTTAGTATTATTGAGTATTTCTTTGGTTGAATCGCCCATAAAATCATTGGTTGGAGTGCTACTTATTTTATCGGGATTACCTTTTTATTATTATTGGCGTAAACGCGAACCACATTTAGAATATTTAAAAACAATATCAAAAACATAAACTATGGAAATTAAAATAATACATCCTAAAACAGGAGAAGACAGCGAATTTACAAATGATAAAATTGTAGATTTTCTTTTTGAACATTTAGATCAATATGGCGATCCGAAAGAGCAAATTATGGCGGCAATAAAATATATTTTCAATATTACAAAAGGTGGTTTTATAACACTTGGAATTGAAAACAATAAAATTATTGGTGCTATAATTATCAATGAAACAGGTATGAATGGATATATTCCCGAAAACATTTTGGTTTACATTGCTGTAGATAAAACGTATCGAGGAAAAGGTATCGGCAAACAACTAATGATAGCTGCAATGGAAAACGCAAAAGGAAATATTGCTTTGCATGTAGAGCCTGATAATCCTGCTTTGCATTTGTATAAAAAGCTTGGATTTACCAACAAATATTTAGAAATGCGGTTAATAAAAAAATAATTTTTCGTGATGGAAATTAAATCTATTGACGTTGACCAACTAACGGAACTGCGAAAACAATTGCACCAAAAACCAGAATTGTCTGGCGAAGAAAAAAATACGTCTTTAAAAGTTATTCATTTTATTGAGCAATATCATCCTGATAAAATTATTACAAATATTGGCGGCTACGGACTTGCAGCTATTTTTAATGGAAAAGCTCCCGGAAAAACAGTGATGATTCGCAGCGAACTGGATGCTTTGCCGATTCAGGAACAAAACACTTTTCAATATCGCTCACAAAACGATGGCATTTCTCACAAGTGTGGGCACGATGGACATATTGTGATGGTTGCCGGTTTGGCAGCATTACTTGCATTGCAAAAACCAGAAAGTGGTCGAGTTATATTATTGTTTCAGCCTGCGGAAGAAACTGGACAAGGCGCAAAAGCAATGGTCGAAGATTCTAAATTTAAAGCACTCAAACCTGATTTTATTTTTGGTCTTCATAATCTGCCTGGCTTTCCTACCAATCAAATTGTTATTCGAAATGGAACTTTTGCCTCAGCTTCAAAAGGAATGATTATACAATTAGAAGGTAAAACATCGCATGCCGCAGAACCGGAAAATGGCATCAGTCCGGCAAATGCAATGGCTTCGCTGATGCAATTATTACCAACACTTCCCAGTAAAATACCAGAAATAAAAAACTTTTCTTTGGCTACTTTAATTCATGCTCGACTTGGAGATATTGCTTTCGGAACCAGTCCGGGATATGCGGAGGTAATGGTTACATTGCGCGCTTTTGAACAAGAGGATATGAATATGTTATGTAACGAAGCTGAAAAATTAGCCAGACAAATTGCGGAAAAAGAACACCTAACTTGTACTATTACTTATCGCGAAGAATTTCACGCAACCACCAGTTCAAATGAATCGGTAGAGTTGATAAAAAAAGCTGCTGAAAAAAATAATTTTAATTGGATAGAAAAAGACGAACCATTCAAATGGTCGGAAGATTTTGGTTGGTTTACACAAAAATACAAAGGTGCATTTTTTGGACTTGGAGCAGGAGAGCAACATCCGCAATTACATCATCCTGATTATGATTTCCCTGATGAAATTATATCAACCGGAGTAAAATTATTTTATACCTTAATAAACAATATTCTAAATCAATAGAGTCTTATGTTCCACACATCAGTTATAGAAATAAGTCGTTCCGCATTGGAACATAATATCGCTTTTATTAATAATATGTTAGGACCTCAAACTAAATTTTCGTCCGTAGTAAAAGGAAATGCGTATGGACATGGTATTGAAGAATTTGCTTCTATTGCCAACGAAAACAGTATTAATCACTTCTCTGTTTTCAGTGCAGATGAAGCGTTGCGCGTAAAAAAAGTAGCGCCCAATGCTACTGTTATGATTATGGGAATGATTGATGATAACGAATTAGAGTGGGCTATCGAAAACCAAATACAATTTTATATTTTTGATCCTGAAAGAGCTGATGCGGCAATTGCTATTGCAAAAAAAATAAAACAAGCTGCCCGAATTCACTTGGAAGTAGAAACCGGTATGAACAGGACAGGTTGCTCAAAAGAGGAATTAATTTATATCCTGAAAAAGATAGAACAAAATCCGAACGATATAATTATTGAAGGACTTTGCACACATTATGCAGGTGCGGAAAACATAGCTAATTACTTGCGCATAAAAGAACAGATTCGAAAATTTAATCACTTATCAAAATGGCTTGCAAATCAAGGAATTTCACCAAAAATAAAACACACTTCCTGTTCAGCATCTTCTATTGCTTACCCGCAAACGAAAATGGATATGGCGCGAATAGGTATTCTTCAGTACGGATTTTGGCCCAGTAGAGAAACATTTATTCATTACCTGAATCATCAACCGGAAAAACAGGATCCGTTAAAAAGAGTTATTAGATGGAAGAGTAAAGTAATGAGCACTAAATTCATTAAAATTGGCGAATTTGTGAGTTATGGTACCACTTATCTTGCACAAAAAGACATGAAGATTGCCAACGTGCCTGTTGGATATGCTCAAGGATACAGTCGTTCGTTAAGTAACCAAGGACGTGTATTGGTAAATGGCACAATAGTGAATGTAATTAGTATCGTTAGTATGAATATGATTACCATTGATATCACAGATGTTCCTCAAACCAAAAAAGGCGATGAGGTTGTTTTGATTGGAGATCAAGGAAATTTATCTATTTCAGTAAGTTCTTTTAGTGAGCTAAGTTCACAATTAAATTACGAATTACTCACCCGTTTGCCGGGAAATATTCCAAGAATTATTGTAGATTAATTTTTTTAAGATTGTTAAAAAGGAATTATTAATCGGAAACAAGTGTTTCGAGACGGAAGTATAATGTTTTATTAATAAAACTATTTTATTATACTACACAAACTTTAATTTACATTGATATATTCTTTTCATTGTATATTTGCTGCATGTATTCATTTACCGAAGAAAATTATTTAAAGGCACTTTTTAATCTCGCTGACAAAAAAGGAGAAGCGAACGTGAAAGAATTGTCGAAACATTTAGGCATCAAAATGTCCACTGTTACCAGTATGATGAAAAAATTGTCGGAAAAAGGAATGGTGCATTACAAAAGTTATCAGCCATTACATCTTACTGAAAAAGGAAAAAAAGAAGCCGGTTTAATTATTCGTAAACACCGACTTACCGAAATGTTTTTATTTGAAAAAATGGGATTCCGTTGGGATGAAGTGCATGAAATAGCAGAACAAATTGAGCACATTCATTCTCCTAAATTTTTTGAAAAAATGGATGGCTTATTGGGTTTCCCGAAAGTAGATCCGCACGGTTCGCCTATTCCGGATAAAAACGGAAAAATGATTTTGAAAGAATATAAAAAACTAAGTGATTGCAAAGCTGGCGAAACAATTAAAATTTGTGCTGTTATTAATTCTTCCGATGATTTTTTACGATTCTTAGATGCCAGAAACCTGCATTTGGGAACAAAAATTAAAATACATTCTATCGAAGCTTTTGATAAAAGTATGTTGATTAGCTACGGAAAAAAAACTTCCGAAACATTGAGTCACACAGCTTCCGAAAAATTATTGGTGGATAAAGCTTGATTTAATTTCAGAAACGAAAAAACACGGTCTATCACAAAATCCTTTCAGTATTTCTTTTTACACTTTCGCAATTATTTTTTGAGAAAGCAATTTCATATTTAAAAAAAAGCTACTTTACATTATCAATTGCATTATCGTTGATGACAACAAAATGGCGCGAACAGCAGTCAAGGAAATGATTGCTTATTTTGAGATATTGAATAATTGACTGGAGAAAGTAAAAACAATTCGTATTTATCAGGTTTGGAATTAAAAAATTCTTTTAAAAAGTAAGTTTTGCCAATTCCGAAGATTCCGGGAAAAATAATTTTATTATTGTCGGCTAAGTCCAAATGACTTTGAAACCTATTAATTTCTGATGTAATTTCAATTTTCATTTATAACTCTTTTATTTCCCACTAAAAAAGCGGTATTGAAATCCGAATGAAAAACCAAATCCGCTACCTTTCCAATCGGCAAGTACATATTGATTAAAAGTGGCATTATTACTCGTCATATTCGAGTAATTTACTTTCGGAAAAGTGATATCTAAATTCAAACCGAAACGCTTAAAATAAAAACGCGGATTAATATGCAAATCCAAATAACTGCCAGCTCCATAAATTTGATTGTTGCTGACATCATTTTCGTTGTATTGCAAATGCGAAGTTCCTAAATTAAATCCTATAGGTAAATCGAAATGCGCAGTTCGCACCACATGAAAATTCAATTCCAATGCACCTTCAAAACCTGTTGCAGAAGGCGTTGAAAAAGTAGTGGAATCGTATTTCGTATAAAAATTATCCACTTTAAATTGCAAACCTACACCAAACCAATTGGCTAAACCATATTCGGCACCAAAACTAATATTTTTGGCAGCCGCACCATTATGGGTTACTTTCACGTTATTAGTATTAATGATGCGATAACTATAATCCACGTGATAAATATCAATGCCAAAATTTACATTGGCAACCAATGCGTTTTTATAAAAAGATTGGGAAAATCCCTGTTCAGCCATCAAACAAACAGCTATCGGTAAAAATATTTTTTTCATATTATTCGTTTTTTTAACCAAATATACTTAAGTATTTTA
>DATLTG010000388.1:0-2303 GCA_035533735.1 Bacteroidia bacterium | reverse complement strand
CATAAGCATCTTTTATATAATAATTGTAAGAAGTATTATCCACTGTCGCATCATTATTTCGAATATATGTATTTACAGATGTGCGCATATTTGTAGGTATATATTGCTCCCAAGGCATTGATTGATAAGGAGTAATAAGAGATTGTGGTTTATATACAAATGCCATATCTTTAAAAATAGTATCGCTTTTTGTTCTCAATTTATTGAGATATACATAATCAATATTCCATTGGTTAAACGGACCATTTTGTGAAGCATAATTTTCAAATCGAAATTGAAAACCATTTTGCAAAAAAGCAGTGTCTCTAATCGGAATCATAACTAAATGTGAAGCACTATCGGTAAGACTTAGCGAATATCCCAAATGATACCAAACTTCTTTCCAAGCTTGAGATAATGGTTGATTAGGAGCTTTAAATTGGAGTAATATTGAATCGCTTGATTTGGGATTTATTCCTCTCCCTTGAGCTTGATAATAAAAACTTAAATAAATGGAATCTGAAGCTGTAATTGGTGAACCTAAATTAATTGGATGTGATGTAAGTTTATCAGATAAAAATGATCCGGAAACAGAACTTGGATCGTAAGGATATCCTTTTGAATTTAAACCATCAAATGTAGCTACTCCAATTGTTACTGGCGCAATTGGAAAGTCAGGATTCACATATACAGAAGAATCAAGCCATAAACTTTGGTTGGGATAAACGGTGTCTTTTGAAAAATCATCTAGAAAAGGTAAACTAAGAGTATCTGTATAAAGTGAATTTGCACGATAGTTATGCAGGTGTTGTTTTTGTAGTATTTGTGCTTCTTGCCATTTAGCAGCAACCGCAGGATTATAATGCAAAGGAGATAAAACTTCGTTTTGTGCAAATCCAAATAGGCTGAACAGCATCAAAACAAGTACAGTAAAAAAAAATTTTTTCCGAATCATGTGTTAGTTTTTTGCTGTGTTAGAAGTATCTCGTTTAATAACAGGAATTTTACCGTTATCATTCGTTAAAAATATATCAATGGAACTGCCCATATTTAATGTTGCTGAACCAGAATAAGATGGTTTTTGCATATATATTTTTGCTTTCGCAGAATCAGCAGGAGTGTCGAAAGATATCGCACCTTCATTTAAAGAACTTTTCGCCAATTGCGAAAGTGCTTCTTGTCTGGTCATTCCGATGAGATTTGGAATGGCAACTTGTACATCGCTCAAACCTTTACCAACAACCAAATCAATCACAGAACCTTTTGCAATTTCAGTTCCAGGTTCAATATCTTTCCCATTATTTAGTTGTTTTAAAATACAATTCGCACAGATATCCGGAACATATCTTATTTTACCAAGTTTTAAACCATACGTTTCAATCATAGAAGCTGCTTGACGCAAAGATTGATCGGTTAATTTTGGCATTTCTATTTGTGGCGGCAAAATGGAAGTAACAGACAAATAAATAGTTCTTCCTTTTTTTACATGATCTCCGTTTTCAGGTTCTTGCCGAATCACTACTCCTTTGGGCGATTTAGCGTCATAAACAGAATCAATTATTTTATAATTCAGATTTTTCCCTTTAATAAAATGATTTATCTCACTTGTTTTTAGTCCGCTAAAATTAGGAACAGCAATACTTTGTCCATGTAAAGTGTAAATAGCTAACATTTTTAAAACACCCCACAGCAAAAGGCTAATCAATACAATAGCTAAAGCCAATTGTTTAAAGAAGGTTTTACTTTTTATAAAATCTATTACGCTCATTATTTTAGTTTGTTTGAAGCATTTTTTTTTTGGTAAATGCGAAATCAATTATTTTATCAATAAAATCGTATGGCTTGTAATTATTAATGGCAGCCTGATGAAAAATACAAGTAGCCGGAGTCATTCCTGGCAGTGAATTCACTTCAATAAAAATCACTTCCACTTTGTCAGGATTATAAATTCTAACAAAAGCATCAATGCGTGTGTAGCCATTAATTTGCAATAATTTTGCGGCAGCTCCTAAAGTAGTTTTTACTTTTTCGGAAATTTTTTTTCGTTCTTCTTTATTTTGCGAATATCTTGCGGGAGTAATGTTTTGACCTTGTCCTGCCAAAAATTTTTCTTCCAACGATAACACTTCTCCTTCGCTTAATGCTTCAGAAGCTTCAAAAACTTCGTAATCTACATTACCATTTTTATCATATTTTGTAAGCATTCCACCCGTAATTTCTAAAAAATGATTTGCGTCTTTTTTACTGATTAATTCTTCAATTAAAAAAACATTTTTTTGTGGAAATTCTTCTTTCTGTTTTATGTGAAGTGTTTCTGCCGCATT
>DATLTG010000387.1:0-6434 GCA_035533735.1 Bacteroidia bacterium | reverse complement strand
GAAGTAACCGAATGCGGCTGTTTTGGCGATGCCATTCCAATGACAGCTTGGCAATCCTTTGCCAAAAATATTGTTTTATCAACTATGATTTTGATTCTGTTTTTCCAGAAAAAACACATCAGACCGATGCTTGTTAAAACTGGAGAAAATGTTGCGGTCGTAATATTTGCGTTATTTTCATTAGGATTTCCATTATACACATACAATTATCTTCCGGTTTTAGATTTCCGTCCTTACAAAGTGGGCACCAATATTATTGAAAGTACGAAAGGCACTCCTGATGTGCTAAAATATTTTTACACATTAAAAAACAAAAAAACAGGAGAGACTAAAGAATTTGACGCTTGGCCTAAAAACTGGGATACCGAATGGGATTATATTGGAAACCACACTAAAATTGTAAAAAAAGGAATTCAAGCTGCCATTTTAGATTTTAGTATTTCGAATGTGGATGGAAAAGATATTACGGATTCCATTTTGGCAAATCCAAATTATAATTTCTTATTGATTGAATACGACTTGGCAAAAAGCAATTTAGGAACTCAAAATAAAATAAATGAGTTAGCTAATTCGTGCGATAAAAATCATATAAAATTTGCTGCTCTTACAGGATCGGATAATGATCAAATAAAAAATTTCAGACATCAAGAAAATACGATGTATCCATTTTATGTAACCGATGGAACAGATTTAAAAACAATGATTCGTTCAAATCCAGGACTTATTTTAATGAAAAATGGAGTGATAATAGCAAAATGGCATTTCCATTCCATACCAACGTTTAACAAGTTTAATGAAAAATATTTAAAAGGACAGTGATTAAGTTTATAATAAAAAGAATCATGTACGGAGTACTCGTACTATTGGGTGTAATTACTGTTATTTTCATCCTATTTAATGTTTTGCCGGGAGATCCTGCTCGAATGATGTTGGGACAAAGAGCAGACAAAGCTTCCATTGATGCCATTAATAAAGATTTAGGTTTAGATAAACCGTTGCATGTTCAATTTGAGATGTATTTAAACGATTTATCGCCCATTTCTATTAACGATGATAAAAACAAAAATAGTGCTGTATATCTGGATACAACAAAATATTCTTCTTTTGTAAAATTGTTTCATATAACAAAATCAAAAGTAATTATACTTAAATATCCTTATTTGAGGCGATCCTATCAAAGCAAACGAAAGGTTACAGATATTATCGCTTCTACACTTCCGGAAACGGCAGTATTGGCATTTACTGCTATACTTTTTGCCTCCATTGTCGGAATTATTTTGGGAATTGTTTCCGCTATTAAAAAAGATTCTTGGATTGACAATTCTTCTCTCGTCTTTTCCATTCTCGGAATGTCTGGTCCCTCCTTTTTTATCGGATTAATTTTCGCTTGGGTTTTCGGATATCTCCTTCATAGATATACAGGTTTAAACACCGTTGGAAGTCTTTTTTCCATTGATGATTATGGAAATGGAGAACACCTTGCGTTAAAAAATTTAATTTTACCGGCACTCACACTTGGGATTCGTCCGTTAGCAATAATAGTACAGCTTACGCGAAGTTCCTTATTAGATGTTTTGTCGCAAGATTACATCCGAACAGCAAAAGCAAAAGGCTTAAGTTTTTATAAAATAATTGCGAAACACGCTTTAAAAAATGCTTTGAATCCTGTAATTACAGCTATTTCAGGATGGTTTGCCAGTTTAATGGCTGGAGCCGTTTTTGTGGAATATATTTTCGGATGGAAAGGTATTGGCAAAGAAGTGGTAGATGCGCTCGAAAAATATGATTTGCCTGTTGTAATGGGAACCGTTTTAGTTACAGCACTCATATTTGTAGTGATCAATATTTTTGTAGATATCGTTTATGGAATTTTAGATCCTCGTGTTAGAGTTCAATAATTTATTACTGTGATGAGAAAAAAAATTGTTTGCGGTAATTGGAAAATGAATTTGCTGAATTCCGAAGCAATTAATTTAGTTGAAAAAATTATTTTTTTGCTGAAAGAAAATCCGGCTCCAAAAATTGAAAAAATAATTGCACCTCCTTTTATTTATCTCAACGAATTTTCAAAAAAATCTACTGACATAAAAATTGCCGCACAAAATTGTTCTTCAGAAAATAATGGTGCTTTTACTGGTGAAATTTCCGCAAAAATGATTGCTTCTGTTGGCACAAAATATGTAATTATTGGACATTCCGAACGTAGGAATTATTTTTCGGAAGACGCAAACACGCTTACAAAAAAAATAAATCTTTGTTTGGAAAATAAGTTGCAACCAATTTTTTGCATTGGAGAAACCTTGGAACAACGGACATCCAATAATCAATTTAAAATTATAAAAACACAATTAGCAGAAAGCACTTTTCATTTGAACGAAACGGATTTTTCTAAACTCATTATTGCTTACGAACCTGTTTGGGCAATTGGAACTGGAAAAACGGCTACAAAAGACCAAGCACAAGAAATGCATCAGTTTATTCGGAAAATTATTTCCGAAAAATACAATGCTGAAATTGCTCAAAATTGTTCCATTTTATATGGAGGAAGTTGCAATGCTTCTAACGCAAAAGAATTGTTTGAATGTCCGGATATTGACGGAGGATTAATTGGTGGCGCATCGCTAAAAGCCGAAGATTTTGTACGTATCATTCATTCCTTTCCAACAACAAAATCTTGAACTATATTGAATTTGATTTTTTAGTAAAATCAGCCACTCCAGCAAGCGACCTGCTTATTGCTGCTCTTGCAGATATTGGGTTTGAAAGTTTTGTAGAAACAGAAAATGGCTTTTTAGCTTACATTTCTGAAAAAGAATTTTCAGACGAAAAGTTCAGCGAGTTTATTCAAGCACAAAAAAGCGATTTCGATTTCTCTTTTCATAAAAAAATTATTCCAGATAAAAACTGGAACGAAGAATGGGAAAATAATTATCATAAAGTAACAGTTAGCGAAGATTGTATTATTCGCGCACCTTTTCATGCTGCTGAAAATTTAAAATACGAAATTATTATTGAACCGAAAATGGCTTTCGGAACTGGACATCACGATACAACTTTGTTGATGATGCGCGCTTTATTAAATTTATCTATTGAGAAAAAAAATATTTTAGACATTGGTTGCGGAAGTGGAATTTTATCCATTTTAGCTTCAAAAAGAGCTGCAAAAAGCGTTTTTGCTGTTGATATAGACGAGTGGGCTTATAATAATACGCTTGAAAATATCGAAATTAACAATTGTAAAAATATAAGTGTTCATAAAGGAGACGCCCAAATTTTGGACAGCCGAAAATTTGATATTATTTTAGCCAACATAAATCGGAATGTATTGTTACAAGATTTGAAAATTTATTTTTCAGTGCTCGAAAAAAAGGGAGATTTATTGATGAGCGGTTTTTTAAAACAAGATGCTGAAATACTAAAAACAAAAGCACTTGAAACAGGTTTTGTTTTCAAAAATGAAATTTCCGAAAACAATTGGTTATTTTTACATTTTTCTAAAAAATAATTTTTCAATTATGAAAAGACACAATTATTTATTCATTCTATTTATTGCGTTATTTTTTGTTCATCCAAAAGCAAATGCGCAAAGTCGATTGCAACAATTTACACCCGATTCAGTTAAATTTTTGAGTGAGGTAAAAGATTTTTTTAAAAGTGGAAATATTAATGATAAGGACGTAAAAACGTATATGGATCAATTTACAACCGCTTGGAATTCACCTAAATTTACACATGAATACAAAGTAGCAGCTTACGACATTAGTAATTTAATGTTAAAAAGACGGATGCGCCCTTTTCCGGATTTTAAAAATTATTTCGATGCACTTACTAATTTTTCAAATTCAAATCAAACCGAAAAAAATTTTAAAGCTTGGCAAACCTGCTTACGCAATATGCTGTATGGAAAATCTATACGGAATTATTCTGAATTTATGGTGATGAGCGAAAATCTTTTTGCATCCAATACTTTTTATACATCGCCTACTTACAAATGGAGTTCAACTGCAAGTAACTATGAAATTATTCCCGAAGAGGACGGCAACGCAAAAATTATTTTTCCGAATGGGAATTTACGCTGCTTAAATCAACGCTCAGACAGCACACTAATATTCAACACGAAAGGTGTTTTTTATACAAAAAACAATGAATGGGAAGGTAAAGGTGGAAAAGTTGATTGGTCGAGAGATAGCTTGGATGCAAACACCATTTATGCAGAACTAAAAAATTACAATATTGAATTAAAAACAGGCGGCTATAAAGCAGACTCTGTTATTTTTTATCAAAAAAAATATTTTAATAAACCATTGTTAGGTGGATTTTACGACAAAGATATTGCTGAAGCAAAAGGAGTAAATTCATATCCTCGTTTTGATTCTTATGAAAAGCGTTTCAAAATTAATAACATCGTTCCGAGTGTAGATTATGAAGGAGGATTTTCGATGCGAGGTGGAAAATTTATTGGTTCCGGAAGTGCTACAGAAGATGCATTTTTAAATTTTAAACGAAACGATTCCACCTTTATAGTTGCTTCATCAAAAAATTTTGACATCCGAAAAGATCGGATACTTTGTGCGGAAACAGCAATTAAAATAGTGTTGGACTCCGACTCTATTTACCATCCAAATTTGGAATTAAGATATCTTGTTGGACCAAAAAAATTAACGCTTATTCGTACTGATGCAGGTGTTTCGAGAGCTCCTTATAACGACAATTATCACAATGTAGATATGTACTTTGAGTATTTATCTTGGAAAACCGATGAAGCTACCTTAGATATGGGAATGCTACCTGGAAATTCACAAGGAGTAGCTGATTTTGCATCAGATGATTATTACAAAAATGATTTGTATAACAGTATTCAAGGACAAGCGGACATAAGTCCGTTGGTTATTATTTCTAATTATGTAAAATCTTTGGGTGGATCGCGAGATTTTTTAGGTGATAATTTTGCCGGATTTATGGGTCACACAGCCGCTGACATTGATCCATTATTAATTCAATTAGCCAGCATGGGCTTTTTAAATTATAATACAGAAAGCGATCAAGTAACCGTAAAAGAAAAACTTTTCAAATACCTTACTGATCATGCAGGAAGAACTGATTACGATATACTCGATTTTCATTCTGTTGATCATGGAAAAATAAATGCTACGATGAACTTATTAAACTACGACATCACCATTCATGGCGTTGCAGGTATTTTACTGAGCGATTCACAAAACGTATATATTTTTCCAAAAGATTCGGAAGTGGTGTTAAAGAAAAACAGGAATTTTACATTTGCAGGAATTGTACATGCCGGTCGTTTCGATTTTTTCGGGAAAGTTTTTTCGTTTGAATACAATAACTTTAAAATCAATTTAACCAATGTGGATTCATTGCGTTTGAAAGCTGAGTCCTTTGATAAAGATGCTTATGGACAACGCCAATTAGTACCTGTAAAAACAGTAATTCAAAATATAAACGGAGAATTATTTATTGATAATCCGTCCAATAAATCAGGCTTTAGAGATTTTGCCAAATATCCTATTTTCAAAAGTAATAAAGATGCGTATGTGTATTACGACAAAAAATCAATACAAAGAGGCGCTTATAAAAAGGATAAGTTTTATTTTCACTTAAAGCCATTTACAATTGATAGCTTAGATAACTTTACGAATGCCAGTTTGCACTTTCAAGGCGATTTCGTTTCAGCAGGAATTTTTCCTCAATTTAATGAACAACTTAGACTTCAAAAAGATTATTCACTCGGATTTATTCGCTCTACTCCACCTGATGGATATGCCGTTTATGGAGGAAAAGGAGTTTTCAAAAATCAAATCCAACTTAGTAATCAAGGTTTAAGAGGAGATGGAACAGTTGATTATGTAACCTCAACTACTAAGTCGAAAAATTTTATTTTTTATCCGGATTCGACTAACGCCATTGCCGAAAACTTTGATGTGAAAGAACAAAAAACACCTCCTCCATTTCCACAAGTTAGCGGAGAGCACGTAAAAATACATTGGGTGCCGCAATTGGATGTGATGAATGCAACCAACAAAAAAGATTCTGCTTTTCAATGTTTTAACGGTCAATCTACTTTTTCTGGCACATTTAGTTTAATGCCAAAAACACTTACAGGTAATGGAGAAGCTATGTTTTCGGGAGCAATTCTGACTGCCGTCAAAACCAGCTTTTTAAATCACGAAATGATTTCGGATACTGCCGATTTTAAATTAAAAGCCTTGGATTCAGCCAACATAGCTTTCTCTACTAAAAATGTAAATGCACATGTTGATTTTGATAAACGAATGGGTGATTTTAAATCTAATGGAAAAGGCTCAGTTGTTGAATTTCCAGTCAATCAATACATTTGTTTTATGGATAAATTCAAATGGCTTATGGATAAAAACAGCATTGAGCTAAGTGCTGATAAAAGCAAGGCAGGTGCT
>DATLTG010000386.1:0-3524 GCA_035533735.1 Bacteroidia bacterium | reverse complement strand
TACATAATGAATGCCTTCTAAAAGTCGGTTTTGTTTGTCTAACACAATTCCAATTCCCAACCAAGCTTCCGATAAATTCGCGTCAATTTTAATAGCTCTGTTATAATTTACAGTTGCCAATTCCCAATTTTCCATTTTTTCGTAACACTCGCCAATGTAGTAATAAGTAGCAGCTTCGTGATCTTCGTATTGAAATGTTTCTTTGTAAACAGCAATGGCTTCCTCATATCTTTCCATATTTGCCAAGGAATTGGCTTTGTTAAAATAAGCAGAAGCAAAATCCGATTTAATGGCAATGGCATAATCGTAAGCTATAATAGCCTTTTCGTACAGTTCTAATTTATTATAACCGATACCGAGATTAAACCACGCATTTTGCGAATAAGGATATTTATCAATAAACGCATTGTAATAGTTGATGCTATCTTCTGTTTTTTCACTTAGTTCGAAACAAAAAGCTAATTCATAAATAGCCGCTTCGTTATCCGGACTTAATTCAAGTGCTTTTTTTAAACATATAATGGCATCATCAAATTGAGAAAGATTTTCATATTCGAAAGCCATATAAAGCGAAACTTCATCTGCCATATCTTCGTTTTGCATTGCTTTTTCGTAACACTCAATTGCTTTTTTGGGTTGATGTAACTGACTGTAAATTCCACCACGTGTCATCTGAATTTCAGCATCGTTTGGATCAAATTTTTCCGCATAATCTAAAATTTGCAATGCCTCTTCAATTCGCTCTGTGGCTGAAAAAAGCTGGGCTTTTCGCAGTTGAAAAAGAACCGCAAACGGAAAATGTTCTACTCCTTTTTCAATGGCAATTCCTGCTTTAGAAAAATTATTTTTATCGAAATAAAAATTGATAATATCTTCGTATTCATCCACATCAAAAAAAACGGCATCGCCTTGTTCTACAGAAGTTTCGAAACGCTGAATTAAACTCTCAATTTGGTCGCTGTTATAATTACCTTGTCCTTTACTCATGTGATTTTTCTTACCGATATTTTTATGAGGAGCAAAAGTAATAAATATTAGGGTTTTTTTATGATTTTTTTATGCAACCTGAAATGGCTTTTAAAATAAGGAAAAATGACAAAAATTATTTTTTACTTTCATTCCACGTTTTGTAAACGTCTTGTTGTTTCGGTCGGTTATGTTCCCTTTCTCTGAGTGGCTCGCAAGGTTTTAATGTTTTTCTACATTCTTCAGGAAGTTCTTGATATAATTTTGTTCCAAGCGATTTCCAATGTATCATTTCTTCACTTACCTCCTTCACTATTTTTGCAGGATTTCCAACTATAATTTTTTTGTCAGGAATAATCGTGTCTGCTTTTACAAAACTCAATGCGCCAATAATGCAATTATCGCCAATCACCACATTGTCCATTACAACAGAATTCATTCCAACCATTACATTTTTTCCAATAGTGGCTCCGTGAATAATGGCTCCATGACCAATATGAGCGGCTTCTTTTAACAAAACGGTAGTTCCCGGAAACATGTGAATAGTGCAATTTTCTTGCACATTACAGCCATCTTCAATAATTATTTCGCCCCAATCGCCACGAATAGCAGCACCTGGACCGACATATACATTTTTGCCAATAATTACATTCCCTGTTACCGTTGCGTTTGGATGAATAAACGCACTTTCGTGAATGACAGGTTTATATCCGTTAAATTCGTAAATCATATCTTTAAATTAAGGATTTAGGATTTTTAGATTAAGGATTTTACAAATTATTATTTTTTGCCTTTATCGTTTTAATTCCGGCAGAAAAAATAGCAACAAGTTCGTCAGCTTCTTTCATCAAATAATTCAATTCGTTTTTATCGCATTTAATTTCCAAGTCTTTTATAAACTCCAACCAAAATAAAGTTTCATCTGCTTCCTCATCAACAATTTTTAATTTATTAAGAAAGTCATAATTCGATTTACCTCTTCAAACTGCTCGATAATTGGCAGCTACAGAAGATGATGATTTTAAAACTTGATACGCTATTACATCTACAGATTTATTTTTAGCCAAGGTATTTATAAATTTAAAAGTGCGAATCGCAAATAATTTTGTTCTGCTTTTTAATTCTTCTTTCGTCATATTTTTTTTCTAAATCCTAAATTTAAAAATCCTAAATCCTTAATGATAATTCCTTAATTTAAGACGCTAACACTTTTCAATCACCACAGCAAAACCTTGTCCAACGCCAATACACATAGTTACCAAAGCATATTTTTTATTTTGTTCGTGCAACTCAATAGCTGCTGAATTTAAAATACGCGCGCCACTCATTCCCAGAGGATGACCAAGCGCAATTGCACCACCATTCGGATTTATCCGCGAATCATTATCGTCTAATTTCCATAAACGAATACAAGCTAAACTTTGTGCCGCAAAAGCTTCATTTAGTTCAATAATATCTATATCATTCATTTTTAAACCGGCACGTTTTAATGCTAAATTACTTGCTTCCACCGGACCAATTCCCATTATGCGAGGCTCTACTCCTATTACTCCGGAACTTACAATTCTGGCTTTCGGTTTTAAATTATTTTTTTTAATTCCATCTTCCGATGCCAATAAAAGTGCTGCTGCGCCATCATTTAATCCAGATGAATTTCCGGCAGTTACCGTTCCATCTTTTCTAAATGCAGGTCTCAGCTTCGATAATATTTCTAATGATGATTTTGGTTTTATAAATTCATCTTTTTCAAAAATTATTTTTTCGCCTTTTTTCTGTGGAATTTCAACTGAAAAAATTTCTTTCTCAAATCTTTTTTTTGCTTGTGCTTCCGTAGCTTTTTGCTGAGAACGAAAAGAAAATAAATCTTGATCTTCGCGATTAATTTTAAATTTATCTGCTAAATTTTCTGCCGTTTCGCCCATTCCATCTGTTCCGTATAGCTCTTGCATTTTAGGATTAATAAATCGCCAACCGAAACTGCTATCAAACATTTGTGCATCTCGCCCAAAGGCAGTTGATGTTTTTGAAATCACCCAAGGTCCACGCGTCATGTTTTCAACTCCACCGGCAATAATTAAATCGGCTTCGTTTACCATTATCGCTCGTGCTGCGGAAATAGCTGCAGATAATCCAGAAGCACATAATCTGTTAAGCGTTTCTCCAGGAACCGAATGTGGTAATCCAGCCAATAAAAGTGCCATTCGCGCTACATTTCGGTTGTCTTCTCCAGCTTGATTGGCACAACCTAAAATTACATCCGTAATATCTTTTGGATTTATATTCGGATTTCGATCTAGTAATTTTTTTAAAGTCATGGCTGCCAAATCATCTGTACGAACAGCAGCTAAGGTGCCTCTAAAATTTCCAATCGGAGTACGAATTCCATCAATGATATAAGCGTTTTTCATAATATTATTTTTCTTCTAACCAATTTTTACTTGTACGATAAACAGTGCCTTTAAAAAAAGCAACTTTTTGATTTTTTTGATTAGATATTTCTATTAAATAAGTAGCTGTTTTGTTGGTCAAACTTAATTCTTTTGTTTCGCAAGTCAGTT
>DATLTG010000385.1:0-2312 GCA_035533735.1 Bacteroidia bacterium | reverse complement strand
AAACGTGGAAAAATTTTTGGAGGAATGACATTGGTTATTGCAGGCTCTCTCTTTTTTGCAAAAGAAGTAGGAGCAGCAATTCCCGATTGGGTTTTTACTTGGAAAATGTTATTAATTGCCATTGGACTTGCTTCTGGTTTCAAACACAGTTTTAGAAGTTCGGGTTGGTTCATCTTAATTTTAATTGGTTCGGCATTTATTATTTCAGATCAATATCCGCAGTTGATGATTAATCATTTAATTTGGCCTTCCATCCTTATTTTAATAGGTTTATTTATCATGTTTAAACCGCGCAGAAAATGCAACAATCACTATTATAGAAGAAGATGGCGACATCAACCTTATTTCGATAAAAGTCAAGATTCTTTTAATTATTCTAAAGATGATGCGACTTCGGAAGATTTAATTGATATAACTTCCGTAATGAGTGGTACAAAAAAAAGTGTGGTGTCGAAAAATTTTAAAGGTGGAGAAATTTCTGCTGTTTTGGGAGGAGCAGAAATAGATTTTTCGCAAGCTGATTTTTCTGGAACTATTTCTATGGAAGTTACTGCTGTTTTGGGTGGAATACAATTGATTTTTCCGGCTCACTGGGAAATTGAATCGCAATTGGTTGCGATGATGGGCGGAATAGATGATAAACGACCGATTCAGACTTCTTCCACTGATACACCTAAAAAAATTATTTTAAAAGGAACAGTTGTAATGGGAGGAATTGAAATTTCAAGTTATTAAAAAAAATCTTTAACAATAAAATCATACTATTATGAACACTTATTTAGTAAAATTGGTTTTTAGTATTTCTATTGAAGACAAAAAACGATTATCGCAATTTGATGAGCAAATTAGATTGATAAAAGCGAACGATACAAAAGATGCTTTTTTTAAGGCGCGATCGTTGGGTAAAAAAGAGGAAGATGTGTTTGCAAATAAAAATAATGAATTGGTAAAATGGGAATTTATTGATGTGATTGATATCTATTCGTTAAATGATTTGAAAGACGGAGAACAGCTTTACGCGCTTACGCACGAAACTGAAGATGCTGATTCGTTTATCAAATATGCCAATCATAAATCAATTCTTACTCAAGCAAAATTTGTAACATTGAGCTAATATTTTGAGTAAACGTTTTCCATATTCGCTTATTAAAATTATTGTCGGAAGCATTTTTGTTTGCGCAATAATGGCACTTGTGCAAACAGTTATTTTGCATCGCTTGCAAATAACTTGGCAAATATCTGTAATAGATGCAGCAGTTTCAAGCACATTAATGATTTTTGCTTGTGTTGTTACTGTTATTCTAAATCGCTATTATCAACCTAAAAACGAAAATAATATCAATCGTTTAGGTTACGTAATTGTACTTTCAGTTTTATATTGTCTGATTTTAAAATGGCTGTTAACTACTATTTTTCAGGGCGATACAACTTATTTAGCATTTGTAGATAAATCAATTCCAATCCGATTTATTTTTTGCTTTATCTTGATTTCGGTTTTGCTAATTTTAAATTGGTTTTGGAGCGTTTTAACCGATCAAAAAGAAAATGAAAAACGGAAATCCGATACCGAGAATTTATTAAAAGAAGCAGAATTAGCGAAGCTTCGTCAACAATTACAACCACATTTTTTATTCAACAGCTTAAATTCTATAAGTGCATTAATTGTTTCCAAACCTGCAGAAGCAAGAAAAATGACGCAACAACTGTCGGATTTTTTAAGAGGTACTTTAAAAAAAGAAGACAAATTGGTTCAGCTTTCGGAAGAATTAGAACACCTGAAACTTTATTTAGATATTGAAAAAGTACGTTTCGGACATCGTTTAAATGTAGTGTTTTCAACCGATGAAGAAAGTGTTAAACGATTTTTACCTGCTTTGCTTTTGCAACCGATTGTAGAAAATGCCATAAAATTTGGATTGTATGATGTAATCGGAAACGTTACGATAAGCATTACAACTACTGTAAAAGATGGAAATTTAGTTGTCGAAGTGCAAAATCCGTTCGACATAGAAACCAATAAAAACAATCAAGGTGCCGGTTTCGGATTAAGTTCAATTCAACGCAGATTGTATTTACTTTACGCACGTAACGATTTATTACTTACAGAAAAAAAAGAAACTATTTTTATCACCTCATTAAAAATACCTGAAATAAAATGAGTAAAATAATTATTATTGATGACGAACCTTTAGCGAGAAGCATTGTTGTCGAATATTTACAATCGCATCCTGAAATGCAAGTGATTGCTGAATGTAACGATGGTTTTGAAGGTGTTAAGAGTATTGCACAACATCGTCCGGATTTAATTTTTT
>DATLTG010000384.1:0-2114 GCA_035533735.1 Bacteroidia bacterium | reverse complement strand
ACATTATCTAAAAACAAATACGATATTATTCAATTAGAAAGTATTTTTATGTGTCCGTATATAGATACAATACGTAGCTATTCCGATGCAAAAATTATTTTACGGGCTCATAATGTGGAGCATATTATTTGGGAACGTTTATCGGAAAACACAACATCAGTTTTCAAAAAAAAATATTTGAATTTGCTTGCAAAACGCTTAAAAAATTATGAAATAAATCAATTCAATAATGTAGATGGAATTACAACTGTAAGTCTGGAAGATTTAGAAATCATTCAAAAATTGGGTTGTAAAAAACCTATTCAACATATCACTTTTGCCATTGATATTGAACATTTAAAACCGGAAACTGAAAAGCCGGAAGATATGTCGCTGTTCCATTTGGGAGCAATGGATTGGATGCCAAACGAGGAAGGAATTAAATGGTTTATCGAAAACGTTTGGAATAAATTGCAACAAAATAATTCTTCTATAAAATTATACATTGCCGGCAGAAATATGCCTAAATGGTTGTTAGATATTGATAAAAAAAATATTTTTGTTCCTGGTGAAGTGGATGATGCAGTAAAATTTATGCAATCAAAATCAATTATGATTGTACCGTTAATTTCCGGAGGTGGAATACGTGTTAAAATTATTGAAGGAATGGCACTTGGAAAAACAATTATTGCTACAAGTGTTGCTGCAGAAGGAATTGCTTATGAAAATAAAAAAAATATTTTCATTGCCAATACACCTAATGAATTTATAAATGCAATCGAAAATTTAATTTCAAATAAATCGCTTTTACAAAAAACGGGTGAAAATGCACGTTATTTAGCGGAAGAAATGTATGACATAAAAAAAATAATTATCCGCTTAACACAATTTTACAAACAAATTTTAACGCTATAAATTTTGAAATTATTGGTTGTTTTATCGAGAGTACCTTATCCACTTGAAAAAGGTGATAAATTACGTGCTTACAACCAAATAAAAGAATTGTCTAAAAAAAACGAAATTGTTTTATTTGCTATTAATGACGGCACTTTGCATAAAGATGCTCTTGGTGAATTAAATAAATATTGTAGCAAAGTAAAAATAATTTCCTTATCGAAATTCCAAATTTTTAAAAATTTAATTCGTGGATTATTTTCAAAATTACCGTTTCAAGTCGCTTATTTTTATTTTAAAAAGGCACAAAATGAAATTGATAAAATTATTCAAGAAGAAAATCCAAATCATATTTATTGCCAATTAATTCGCACCAGCGAATATGTAAGAAAACATAAAGAAATTCCGAAAACATTAGATTATATGGATGTTTTTTCAAAAGGAATGGAAAGGCGAAAAGATAAAGCAAATGCGTTTTTAAAGCCACTTTTTGAAATGGAACACCAGCGACTTTTGCGATATGAAGCAACTATTTTTGACGCTTTCGATTCAAAAATTATTATTTCGCAACAAGACAAGAATTTTATTCCACATCCTCGAAAAGCAGAAATACAAGTAGTTCCAAACGGAGTTGATACTGATTTTTTTAAAGCTTCAGAAAAGGAAAAAAAGTATGATTTACTCTTTAATGGCAATATGAATTATCCACCCAATGTGGAAAGTGTTATTTATTTGGTTAATAAAATTCTACCTTTAGTTCGACAAAAATTTCCGCAAATAAGATTATTAATTTCCGGAGCTTCCCCTTCCCAAAAAGTGCTGGCATTGCAATCTTCGCACGTTTTTGTAAGTGGTTGGGTAAATGATATTAGAACTAATTTTTACCAATCGAAAATATTAGTCGCGCCCATGCAAATTAGTATTGGATTACAAAATAAATTATTGGAAGCAATGGCAATGAAAATTCCATGTGTTACTTCTACACTTGCAAATAACGCATTGGGTGCGGAAAATGGAAAAGAAATATTAGTTGCCGATGAACCAGAAATTTATGCAAAACACATTTTATTTTTGCTCGAAAATCCTGAAAAAGCAAAAGCTATTGCACAAAACGGATTTCAATTTGTTGTGAAAAATTACACTTGGGAGAATAGTGTAAACAAACTACAAGGCATTTTTGAAAGTGTAAAAAAATGAAACGAAACGTGAAAATATTAAAGGATCATTATTTTTCAGAAACT
>DATLTG010000383.1:0-4162 GCA_035533735.1 Bacteroidia bacterium | reverse complement strand
ATGTTTTTCTTTTTGCATCATATCCAACTTTTGAGCAAGCGTATTTACGGACAGTTGCAAGCTGTCCACTTTATCTATTAAGCAGTTTATGTTGCTATCGTTTTGCAAATTATATTATTCGTTTTATTGGAATTAATTTTTATTTATGCTTTCGTGAATGATGGTTATTTTATATCCAACAGTATCTGTTACTGTTACTGACGCTGTTGTTGTATGTAGAACAAAATGTTTTTTAAAAACCGTTAAAACAACTGTAAAATCAGCCGATTCAGGCATACCTACAGAGTGATAATTACAACCGATTGATACAGTGATAAAAAAATTAAATAATAAGTAAAGCTCTTTGGCATCAAGGTTTTTTACTGAAAGATTGTGTATTGTTCGTATTTTCATTGCGTATGTTTTCTCTAACTAAAATAAATTTTAATGCGAAGAAAACACAGGAAATTATTTAAAAAAAATAATTAAAGGGCGTGATAAAGTCGTGATGGTGAAAAGTGGGTTTTATAATATAACGGTAACTTATCACGGGCAAAGTCTCCTATTTACAAGGGTTATAGAGCCAGCGTGATAAGGTGAAAAGTTAGTTGGACTTAAAAGTGAGTCCTTTTTTAAAGTGATTATTTATGATTAAAAAATACTTTGGATAATATTATCTGATTTCTTTTTTTGATTTTGGATAGCCATCCATTGTACTTTTAGTCCACATTATATATGTATGAATATTCCTGTTACATGTGTTACACTTCATTTCTATATTTAAAAGGCAAATAAAAGTGATAACAGTGATAATCCATTTTTATTCAGTTATCACTCAAAAGAACCTTGATTTTAGGAGGTTTCAAGCCCAATCGTGATAAAGTGATAAGCAAAATGATAAAAAAAGGTTACTCATTATTTTTGTACATTTTATTCTCTTTTGGAATTTCTGGAATCATATATACACCCCCCCACTTACTTATATTTTTCTTTTTTATTCTTTTTATTCTAATAGTAATGAAGGATTTATTAAGACATATTAAAAGAACAAGAGTAACACTGTAAGACAGTCATACCCCCGAAAATTTTTCAATATATAATTTAAAAAACGAACACTACCATGTATTATTTTATACCAGAAAATCTTAATCTTGAACAACTGCTAATCGAACATCCACCAATGCTTAAACATGGGTTTCACATCGATTGTTTTACATTTTTGCTCGGTCAGATTACAGAAGCGGCAGCTCGTTATAGAGATTCAATAGATGAAGAGGGGTTCATCTGCTTGAACGCAAAAATATTAAAAAAGCGCGTGTACAATGCCAACGAATACATGGATTATTTAATAGAGCACGGAATAATTATATGCGACAATTTATACATTCCTAATGAAAAATCGTACGGATACAGATACGCAGATCTATACTTTACTGCTCCTATTATTGCAAAAGAAATCAAGAAACCAACACTTGTAAAAAGTATAAACTTGGAAGGAAATTATGAACGAAACATGCGCGTAAAATATGATTATTTGCATAAATGGTTCGACCAAGATTTGAAAATTGATTTAGAACCAGCGATTGAAAAATTAGAATTTATAAAATTAGAAGAAATATTACGCAACAAGCGAAATCTGCATCTGCGATTTAATGCAAACTTAATTAGTGCCTCGCGGATAAATAATCAGAGTTATTTTTTCAGAATAGATGAAACGGCTGGCAGATTGCATACCAACCTGACTACATTAAAAAAACAAATTAGACCTTATCTAAGTTATCAGAATGAACCTCTTGCGTGTATTGATATTGTCTGCGCACAACCAACAGGCATTTTGAGTTTAATCAACCCACAATTTTATGAGAAATCCGAAAATGGCAGAATTACTTTTAACGATATAAGACCAAGTATCAGAAATAAGATTGATTTTGATTCGATCTGGAAACATATAAAAGAGGGTTATCCTGATTACGACACTTTTAAAGAAGATGTAATGAATGATTTCTACGAAGCTTTCAGAGTTAAGATTGAGAAACAAATTGGGAAATATGATTTAACGAGGGACGATTTAAAGGTTGCTGTTTATAAGGTATTATACAGTGATAATTCATATTTTAATCAACAGAGGGCATGGTTAAAAAGATTGTTTCATGAGATTTATCCGGGTGTTTATGATACCATTGCAGCATTCAAAACGAAAAAGAATTCTGCTTTGCCTATACTTTTACAGAACTTGGAAGCGCAAGTAATTCTTGATCGGGTGGCAAAAAGTATTTCAAAAATTTATCCGAAAACTCCTTTATTTACTGTACACGATAGCATAATGATTCCAGTATCAGAAGTTGAAAAATGCAAAGAAATATTTAATTATGAATATAACCGAGCTTTAGGAATAACGCCTAATTTAAAAGTTGAATTGTATTTGGAAGAAGTTAGTAGTTGATTTACAAAAAACACTTTGTGTATATTTCCAAAAGGTTTGCAGGCAGTTCATAAAGTAAACTGCATAAGTGTACAAAACCATCTTTTTATTCCAAAAAAATATCCTAAACTGTAACACAAGCATTGAACAATTTCCTATAATAAACACTCAAAGCAACTGTTACAAAACCATCTTCTTTTTCAAAAAACATATCCCAAAATGTAACACAAGCATTCAATACTTTCCTATAATAAACACTCAAAGCAACTGTTACAAAACCATCTTTTTATTCCAAAAACATTTTTAATTCTTGTGTCAAATTTGTTGAAAACCCAAGATTCATACTAAGTTATTGCTGCGGTAAATTTGTAACGATGTATAATAACATGAATATTTGAAACTGTCCCATCTGTCTCATCAACACTGGGAAAGGTTGGCAGTTATCGGAGGAACGCAAGTCTGTCTTCGCTATTTTCCCAAGCTATGACATCCAGCAATTGGTTGAGTGCTTTGTCGTAGATAACATCTATTTTGAGGTCATTTAATTTGTAGAAGAAACACTTCAATACTGGATGCTCTTTAGAAATCCCGATTAACTTCCCTTCAATGAATACCAATTTACTCTTTTGGTCAAGCGGTAAGGCGTTAAATTCTTTTGTAAGCATTTGATGGGTTGTTATTCCTCAAAAGTAAAATATTCTTTTGATGTTTTGCATCAGGTGTGTAATCTTTTGTTTTTGACTTAGGTTAAATTTAACTTTAGTTCCTGTTTTTTTATTCTTCTCTTTCAACTTTCATTTACAGCAACTACTCATCGAAAGTGAAGCAAAAAATTGCATCAAAAAAATAAATTTAATTTAACCTGTTGAAACCCAAACAGAGGAATGATTTCTGCTACCTTCACTTTGTACATTAAGTGAAAGTAACATCCGAAATTGGTAGATTAGCTAAACCAATTTAGGTAAATCCTATGAGTTTAAAATTTACGAAGACTACTACAAATGGCGTGGATTGGAATTCCATGCTTGGACTTCTTGTTCGTTTAAAACAAGATAAAAATTACAGAACTTATTTATTAATTGCCACCGGATGTTATTTCGGATTACGAATTGGCGATCTGCTAAATTTGAAATGGGTGGATGTATTTGAAAAAGATGAATTTATTTTAACCGAACAAAAAACTGGAAAGCAAAGAAAAATAACTATCAATGCTTTTATTAAAGAAACAGTTTCATTTGTTGCAGCAGCAGAAACGGCAGTAGGAAAGTTTGATATTCAAGGTTATTTATTTAGCAATAAACAAGGAAACAAAATCACCGTTCAGTACGCCAACTTGCTTTTACACGAAGTGTTTACTAAATACAATGTCCGTGTGCAAAATGGTTCTACACATACTTTAAGAAAAACATTTGGAAAAAGATGTTGGGAGATGGACGGAAAAAGCGAAAGAGCTTTAGTTTATTTATCTGAAATATTTTCACACAGCAGTATTGCGACAACTAAAAAATATATTGGTATAACAGAAAAAGTTATTGCAGATGTGTATTTGAAAATGTGAAGATTGGCAAACAAACAGCTAAAACGAAGGAATTTATTTATACAAACAATGAAATTGAAAGCACTTTTAATATTTTCAAAAACGATTTTTTATGCCACAAAGAAATCAGTGATAAAGAACACGCAAAAAAATTATTAGCAGAATTTCAATTATACAATGATAATGAACGGTATCCTTTAATGCTCTATGGATTAACACCGCAA
>DATLTG010000382.1:0-4106 GCA_035533735.1 Bacteroidia bacterium | reverse complement strand
TACTTTTTATAGTTTTGAAGACATTCAAAAGTTAGAAAAATTTATGAAAGGAAAGCCTGTTGCAGAACAGGAAATTGGACAACAATTATTGTTGGAAACTGTTGCTTATGCAGAGTCTTCTGTTTGTCGCAGAAAACAATTACTTTATTATTTTGGCGAAGTTTATAAAGAAGATAATTGTCAAAATTGCGATAATTGTACCCATCCAAAAACAAAATTTGAAGGAATGGATGATGTTGCTTTAGTACTTGAAACAGCATTGGAAGTAAAAGAAAAATTTAAAGCAAAACATCTTATCGCTGTAATTACAGGAACTACAAACGGTACTGTAAAATCATATAAACACAACGAATTAGAAGTTTTCGGTAAAGGTATTGAAGATGGAAAAGAGGAGAAATTTTGGACAGCGGTTGTTCGTCAAACAATAATTGCAGGATTGTTAACAAAAGATATAGAAAGCTACGGCACTTTATATTTAAGTAAAGCAGGAAAAGATTTTTTGAAAAAGCCACATTCTATAATGCTTACAAAAGATCATGATTACGAAAATGCAGATGGAGATGACGATGATATAATTTCTGCCGGTGGACAAAAAGGCGGAAGTGGCGCTGACGAAGTTTTGTTTGCAATGTTAAAAGATCTTTGTAAAAAGACGGCAAAGCAACACAATTTGCCTCCTTATGTAGTTTTTCAAGAAGTTTCATTAGAAGAAATGGCGATTCAATATCCTATTAAAATGGATGAACTCATTCATATAACAGGTGTTGGAACAGGTAAAGCGCAAAAATTCGGGAAACCATTTTTAGCACTTATTGAAAAATATGTGGAGGAAAATGAAATTGAACGTCCGCAAGATTTAGTCGTAAAATCTATTGTAAATAAATCAGGATTAAAAGTACATATCATCCAAAACATTGATAGAAAGCTGCGTTTAGAAGATATCGCAAAAGCAAAAGGACTTTCGATTACTGAATTGATTTCAGAAATTGAAAGCATCGTTTCTTCTGGAACTCGCGTAAATATTAGCTATTATATTGAAGATGTTATTGACGAAGATAAACAAGATGAAGTGTATGAATATTTTCGTACAGCACCAACCGACTCTGTTGATGCGGCTATCAAAGAATTGGGAGAAGATGATTATACCGAAGAAGAAATTCGTTTGATGCGCATTAAATTTATTTCTGAATTCGGAAATTAATTTTTATTATTTCTCAGAAAAAATGCCTCGAAAAAAATTATTTTTCGAGGCGTTTTTATAAAATAATTTTTTTTCAAATTTATTCCTTCCCTTTTTTTTCGTAATACTTCATTGACCAAAAACAACCTATAACCATTCCTACTGAAAGCCAAAAAAGATAAGCTAAAATGGGTGGAATTTCACAGAAGGGAAATTTAGAATACCGAATCGAAGAAAGAAACAAGAGCATTATAATGAAAAAAATACAACTTAATTCTAATGGTGAATTTTTAGGAATTTCTATTGAACTTTTTTTACCAAAAAAATTTGCTGTTACGAAGAGTACAAGAAAAATAGCAATTATTATTGTAAGTACTTTTTCTCCAAAAATGGCTACTATTGGTTTATCCCAAAAAATATCTATAACAGGTAATGTAAAACAAATTGCATTTAAGTAAAGTTTATTTATTTTCATGATGATGATTTTATATTCAAAAAATTATTTTTCAGCCAATTCATTTATCGCCATCCAAGCCATTAAACCCATTCCAATTTCAAGTGCTTTTTCGTCAATATCAAAAGTGGGTGTATGTACTCCCGAAATAATATTTTTGGATTTATTTCCAGTTCCTAAACGATAAAAACAAGCAGGAATTTTTTGGGAATAAAAAGCAAAATCTTCTGCAGTCATACGCATTGGCAACTCTTCCACATTTTCTTTTCCTAAAAACAATTCTGCCCAATGTTGGGCTTTTCCGGTAAGCGTTTCATCGTTCACCAAAAATGGATATCCTTTCATAATGTTTACATCGCAAAAACCATTCATTTCAGCAGCCGCATTTTGAGCAATTGTTTTTATTTGTTGATGCGCTTCCGAACGCCATTTTTCATCCATTGTCCGCAACGTTCCATCTATTTTAACTTCAGCAGGAATTACGTTAGTAGCTCCGTTTCCAATTATTTTTCCGAAAGCTAAAACAGTCGGATAATTATTTTTTTTGTTTTTGAAAGCTTCTTCTAAAGCCATTAATATTTTGGAAGCCATCAACAGCGGATTATTGTAATCATTCGGCATTGCCGCGTGTCCGCCTTTTCCTTTTATGGTCAAATAAATTTCATCAGTAGAAGCCATGTACATTCCTTTTTTGAAACCTACTTTTCCGGTTTCCATTGAAGGAAAAACATGTTGCGCAAAAATGCAAAATGGTGTTGGATTTTCAAGTACACCTTCTTTAATCATTAATGAAGCGCCTCCCGGAAGTTTTTCTTCTCCCGGCTGAAAAATAAATTTTACAGTTCCTTCAAAATTATCTTTTAATTGAAATAAAATTTTTGCCGTTCCCAGCAATGATGCTGTATGTACATCGTGTCCACAAGCGTGCATAACGCCTTTGTTTTGAGAAATATAATTGGTTTTATTTTCTTCCAAAATCGGCAAAGCATCCATGTCTGCACGCAATGCGATAGTTTTTTGTTTCGGATTTTTTCCTTCTAAAATGGCTACAATCCCAGTTCCCGCAATTCCCTTTTGAAAAGGAATTCCGATTGAAGTAAGTGTTGATGCAATAAAATCAGCCGTATTTTTTTCTTGAAAAGACAATTCGGGATGTGCGTGTAAATGCCTTCTGATTGCTCGTATTTCAGAAAAATAATTTTCAGAAAGCTGTTTTATTTTTTCTTTTATATCCATGAATTAGTATTTGTATTTTATATTTATTCACTTATTCCTTAGTACAAAAGAACAATTTTTTTTTTCATTTTTAGATGCTAAAAAGTTTTTATAAAATCCGTGTCTATATTTATTGGATTTCTGCTTTTTTAATTTAGTTTTGTGGTTTCTAAAAGATTTGTATATGAAGCGATTTTTACTGGGAATATTTTTAGTAACCTCTAACTTTGTTTTCGCACAACAATTTGCCAAAGATCATTCCGATTGTGGCAATTCGATGGAAGAAGTAACCGAATCTAATTTAGGTCCGATTACATTAGACGGAACAAGTGGAAACAATACAGTTGCGGATCATAAAAAAAGAAGTTTATATTTTTTCTATAAAGAGCACAACATCGCCTGGTTAAAATTTCGCGTTCAAAAAGATACCATCCTGACTTTTGACCTTGTTCCTCAGAAGAAAACAGACGATATTGATTTTTTACTTTTTCGTTATTCAGGCGGAGATGGATTTTGTGATAGTTTACGCGCAAAAAAAATCAAGCCAGTTCGCACAAATATTTCTAAACCTGATAGTGGCTCTGAAGGTCGTACAGGACTTTCTTTAACTGCCACGCAAGATTTTGTGCCTTGGGGAAAAGGACCGGCTTATAGTAAAGCATTGCCTGTAAAAAAAGGAGAAGTTTATTATTTAGTTCTTGATAATTTTACGGAAGGCGGACAAGATGTTTCGATTGAAAATGTTTCTGCAACGCCTACTCCTCAGCCTGAAAAAAAATCAACTATTGATGCCGTACCAGTAAAAGTTGGTCCTATTAAAGTTGAATGCCCTTTAACAATTACTGTTGTAGATGAAGATTCTGGCACTCCTATTAAAGGAACGCTTGATATAAATGGACTACAAGATAATACTATAAGTATAAAAGACACTTCCACTTATTCAGCAGTATTAGGAGATTCACAAAGTATTTCGGTGAATTGTAATTCAAAAGGTTATTTCTTTTATACAGGAAGTGTTGTCAGTCCTTCTGAATCAGAGCCTTTATCGCTTGTTGTAAAAATGAAAAAAATAAAAGTAGGTTCGCATGTTACTTTAAAAAATATAAAATTTGAACCTGAGAAAGCAGACTTTTTAGTGTCTTCAAAATCTTCTTTACTCAACTTAGTTACTTTTATGAATGCAAATCCAACTGCAAAAATAGAAGTTCAAGGTTATGTAAATAGTCCGGGAACACGAAATAATTTTCGCTCAAGACG
>DATLTG010000381.1:0-4585 GCA_035533735.1 Bacteroidia bacterium | reverse complement strand
ACCTAAAACATCGTAAAAATATAATGTCGGATTTTCTTTCAATGAGCCAATAACAACAGTTACGTTGCCATTGGATGGATTTGGATACAATGAAATTCCTGAAGACGTATTGGAGTATGTTGCAATTCCTGTAGTTGTATTTACGGTGTCTGTTTTTACAACATTGCAACCGTTAGAATCAGTAACTGTACAAGAATAAACACCACCAGATAATCCAGTCGCTGTTTGAGTTGTTTGTGGTGGAGTTGTATTCCATGAATAAGTATAAGGAGTAGTTCCTCCAGTTGGATTTGCAGTAGCCGTTCCATCGTGCATTCCAGAACCACTTTCATTAGTTGAAGATGTTGTAGAAACTAAAACAGACGGTTGAGTTATTGTAACACTTTTTACTTTTGAACAACCTTTTGAATCTGTAATTGTGCAAGAATAAGTTCCGGCTACAAGTCCACTTGCTGTAGCTGATGTTCCACCACTTGGCGACCATGAATATGTATAAGCAGCCGTTCCACCACTTGCTGATACATTGGCAGAACCATCATTATTTCCATTACACGAAACATTTGTTTGTGTTACACTTGCCGTTAATACGCTTGGTTGCGTAATCGTTATCGTTTCAATTTTAGAACAACCTTTTGAATCTGTAATTGTGCAAGAATAAGTTCCGGCTACAAGTCCACTTGCTGTAGCTGATGTTCCGCCACTTGGCGACCATGAATATGTATAACTCGGTGTTCCACCTGTCGCAGAAACATTAGCAACCCCAGTGTTATTTCCATTACACGAAACATTCGTATGAGTTGTTGTTGCTGTTATTGCAGTTGCAGGTTGTGTAATGGTAACATTTTTTGCTAAAGAACATCCTTTTGAATCCGTAATGGTACAAGTATAACTTCCAGATGAAAGTCCTGTTGCAGTGGCTGATGTTCCACCACTTGGTGACCAAGAATAAGTATAACCTGCCGTTCCACCGCTTACTGAAACATTAGCAATTCCAGTATTACTTCCAAAACACGATACATTTGTTTGGGTGCTTGTAACTGCTAAAGCAGTTGGTTGTGTAATTGTAACAGAAGTTGCAGAAGAAGAACCTGTAGCATCTTTAACAGTTACTGTATATATTCCTGCAGTAAGTCCAGTTGCCGTAGCAGATGTACCACCAGTTGGGGTCCAAGAATAAGTATAAGCAGGTGTACCGCCAGAAACAGAACAAGCAGCCGAACCATTACTGCCACCATGACAAGAAACATTGGTAGATGTTGCTGCTGTAACGGATAAGGTAGAAACAGGGTTGCTTGTAGCCAACCATATCGTAGTATTCACAATTATTGTTTCCTCTTCAGTACTTGGCGCACTTGTCGGATCACCAGTATATCCGTTGTAAACACCGCTCGATGGAGAACCATATCTATCTCCTGTTCCGTCATCCGCAGGAGAACTGTCGCCTTCAAAAGCAAATTTTCCAGAACCATATCTTCCGTGACCTGCCATAACACCTGTATTTCCAACTGCACCCATAAATACATCACCTGTTATAGATGAATTTTGCGAAGGATAAAGTGTAAACGTAGTTCCGTTATGCCACTGCATTCCCGGACAATTACCTTCTGGACCATGAATAATAGAATCTGTTGAAGAAGGATTTATATTAGCCGATGTTGGAGAAATATTAACAGAATCGAGTTTAAATCCAAATGCAGTATTGCTTACTGGATTATTTGTAATAAAATCTTCCCAAACTGCACGCGCATCCCATCCATTATTGGTACGAGAAGCATTTATATGATCTGAAATTATAAACAAGCCTCCTCCATTATGAATAAAATTCATAAGCGCCTTTTTTTCGCGCGTAGTAAATTGAAATTGTGGTTCATCTACAATAAAAACTTTGTAATTACTCAAATCTTGAGGGTTCGAGCTGTTACCATATGTTATCGAGTCGAATGTAGGCAATGTTTCTACTTCGTACCCTTTTTTTACCATATCAATTCCCCAATTGGATAAAGCTCCTCTCCAATATGTTTCTGGTGTTGAAGACGTAATACCTGATTGTGCTGGAGTTGGATAACGTTGCGCATTGTCTTGTTGTGCATTAGAAGTATTTCTAACCGGCAAACCTCCAGTTCCTGTATATTTTACATTTGAAGAATCTGCATCAATTACCCAATCTGCATTTCCAGCTGTTTGTCCATGCGTAGCATCGAATAATATTTTTACTTGTGCTGAAACTGTAATCGCTGTAAATAATAGCAAAAACGAACTTAGTATTATTTTTTTCATGTTTTTATTTTTTATATTATTATATTTTGTAATCAGAAGTAAAAAACTTGAATTGCAAAATTAATGCTTTTTTTTAATTGGTTTCACACTACTTTTTTTTTAACATAATTTATGTAATGAAAATGAATTTTTCAGCATTAAATAAAACAAAGGCATATTTATTTTTTCTAACTTAGCGGCTTCATTTAATCGCAATTAAAAATATAACTGTGTCAGATAAATATTCACGAAGAAAACTTCAATCTTCCTCATTCACTACGATAATAAGCATTTCGTTGGTGCTTTTTATGCTTGGTTTGATAGCACTTTTATTGCTCAACACTCATAATTTAACTAACGAAGTAAAAGAAAACCTGGGTTTTCAACTTATCATAAACGACAATACAAAAGCTGCTGATATCCAGAAATTACAGAAAACTTTGGATGCCTCTGAATATGTAAAATCAACCGAATACACCACAAAAGATGAGGCTGCACAAAAATTACAACAAGATATGGGCGAAGATTTTTTGAAATTTTTAGGTTACAATCCTCTATTGGCTTCCATAAATGTGCGCTTGAAAGCTGATTATGCCAACAACGACAGCATTTCATGGATTGAAAAAGATATGACTTCCAACCCAATTGTGAAAGAATTTATTTATCACAAATCATTGATAAATTTGGTAAACGAAAATGTCAAGAAAATAAGTTTAGTGATTTTAATTTTTAGTAGTTTGCTTTTAATTATCTCGCTTGCGCTGATTCATAATACTATACGACTTTCCATTTACTCGAAACGGTTTTTAATAAAAACGATGCAATTAGTAGGCGCAACACAATATTTTATTCGAAAACCTTTTGTACTCGCAGGCATCCGGCATGGAATTTACGCAGCCGGAATTGCACTTACAATGCTTGCCGGAGTTATTTATATTGCCGGAAAACAACTTCCTGATTTTGTAAAAATGATGGATCTGAAAATTTTAGGAACCTTATTTATTGCCGTTATTTTAATGGGAATTATTATTTCATGGATAAGCACTTCACTTGCTGTTCGCAAGTATTTACGATTAAAAACAGATCAATTGTTTTACTAAAAAAATAAAAAAAATGAGCAACTTAAAAGAAACAAATAAAAAAAGCGATTTCGTATTTAACGCTACTAATTACAAAATTTTAATTGCAGGTGTTGTTCTTTCTGCCATCGGTTTTATGCTGATGAGTGGCGGAGGTTCGCCCGATCCAAATAAATTTAATGCGGCTGAATTATTTAGCTTTCGCAGAATTACATTGGCGCCAATTACTGTTTTATCAGGATATGCAATCGTTTTATACGCTATTCTGAAACGTAAAAAAGTATAGGCAACTATTTTTTAAGCAAAAGTAAATGCTCGAAACTTCCAAGTCAGCTCATGTTATTTTGCTTGATAAACCATATCGCTGGACTTCCTTTCAGGCGGTAAATAAATTAAAATATTTATTTCGGCAAAAGCTCAATGCGAAAATAAAAATCGGTCATGCCGGAACTTTGGATCCTTTGGCAACCGGACTTTTAATTGTTTGCACCGGAAGTTTTACCAAACAAATAGAAAGCTATCAAGCACAAGAAAAAGAATACACCGGAACTTTTTCTTTAGGTGCCACCACTCCTTGTTTCGATAAAGAAAAAGAAATTGATTTTTACTTTCCAACCGAACACATTACCGAAAAATTAATTCTGGAAGCCACTCTACAATTTTTAGGCGACATTCAACAAATTCCGCCTATTTTTTCGGCAGTAAAAATAAATGGCGAAAGAGCTTACGCAAAAGCCAGAAGAGGCGATGTTGTTGAAATAAAACCCAGAACTATTCATATTAGCGAGTTTGAAATTACGCGCATTGATTTGCCTGAGGTTGATTTCCGAATTGTGTGCAGCAAAGGCACTTATATTCGCTCCATTGCCCGCGATTTCGGAATAGCTTTAAACAGCGGAGCGCATCTTACAAAACTTTGCCGAACGCGCATCGGTAACTTTAATCTTAAAAATGCTTTGTCTGTAGAAGATTTTGAAAAAAAAATTTCCGAAGAAAACATAGTCGAATTTTTATCTAATTAATTTTAGAAGATGAATCACTATTTAGATGTTTTATTAAATACAATCTACTATCGCACAGATTCTGAATCATTTCAGGATGACCACAACTTACTAACTCATGTTACGCATGAGCATATTTAGTTTCTTGCATATTTTTAATTTGAGATAGTTCTTTTAAAGCCGCTTTAATAGCAGCAAGGTATAATTTAGATTTCATAGCGAAATGATTCATTTTGTTGGCAAATTTCA
>DATLTG010000380.1:0-2092 GCA_035533735.1 Bacteroidia bacterium | reverse complement strand
ATCTCCTCCCATTGAGCCCACATAGGTAATTATCCTGATGTTATCGTGAGTTTTTTTTAATAAATTATTAAATCTGTCCAAATCAACTAATATCGGAATTTGAAATATTTTATTCTTAGGATAAATAGCCGAGTAGTATTTATATAAATAATCAGATATCACAATAATCCCATTGTACATTTTTAATCTTAAATGAGTGTGGAAAAAAGTATGAAGCCGAAGAAATTTTTTTTCTTTGCGAATAAATAGAGGGGCCTCATTACATTCTCTTAAAATAGGTATTCCCAATATTTTTAAATATAGATAAATGATTGCCTCGTTAAAAAAATTAATGGAAAAGAATAGCACTTTTATATTCTTTTTTTTTTTAAAGCGGCTAATAAAAATAAAAGCATTAAATAAGCCCGTCGCTTTTCTCAAATTTCTAAGTACAAGATTATTTTCTCTATAAGGAGTTTTTTGGCAAAAATAGAATGGGATACCTTCGTGTCTGCCAAGAAATCCAAAGTGTTTTTTTTCACTAAAGGACGCATTTAGGTTTATCACAAACGGATACCCTCCAGACATCTTCAGAGCTTTACAATATAGATGAACCCTGTTAGAAGGAGCGCTGCCACTAGGGTAACTCAACCTCCCTATTACAAGTAAACTATCCGTTTTTACCTTATTCCCCACCACTGATTACTCAATTTAGTATTTCCAATAACTAATTTAACTACTCTCCATGAGGTATCTTCTACCTGATAATCTTGCGGAATACTTTTGATTTTTCGTTCTACTTTCTCATTTACAGCGAGGGAGATTGCAACAAGAATAATATCGGGATCAAAACCGGTGAGAATAATGGAACCGGTATCTTGCGCTTCAGGGCGTTCCATGGATTGTCTCAGTGAAATCGCAGGAAAATTTAATATAGATGATTCTTCGCTTATGGTTCCGCTATCAGACAGGGTACACAATGCATTCATCTGAAGATTTACATAATCAATAAATCCAAATGGTTTTAAAAATTGAATTTTGTTGTTTGTGTTTGATTCTCCTGATTGTTCCAATCTTTTTTTTGTGCGCGGATGGGTGCTTACAATTATTGGGAGTTGATATTTTTGTGCGAGGTTATCTAATACAATAAGTATTGTTTTTAGATTTTCCGGGTTATCTACATTTTCTTCTCTATGAGTTGAAACCACAAAATATTTGTCCTTTTCAAGTTTTAGTTGTGCAAGAATTTCTGATTGTTCAATTTTAGATTTATAATAATTCAGTACTTCTTTCATGGGGGATCCTGTGAGATAAATTCGCCTATGCGGGAGGCCTTCGCCAATTAAATGCCTTCGTGCATGTTCAGTATAAACAAGGTTGAAATCTGCAATGTGATCAATTATCCGTCTGTTGATTTCTTCCGGAACATTAAAATCAAAACTTCGGTTCCCTGCCTCCATGTGAAAAACTGGAATGTGCATTCTTTTAGCCATATATGCAGAAAGACACGAATTGGTATCCCCTAAAACTAATAACCCGTCGGGTTTTTCTTTTTGAAGCAATTCTTCTGTTTTGTGTAATATATCACCAACTGAGGCACCCAGCGAAGAAGTGTCTATTTTTAAGAAATAATCGGGTTTTCTTAATTCCAGATCTTTCCAAAAAACTTCATTTAACTCATAGTCGTAGTTTTGACCTGTATGAACTATTACTTGGTTGACATATTGATCAAGAAGTGCCATTGTCCGGGATAAACGTATAATCTCCGGCCGGGTTCCGACTACTGTTACTATTTTTAATTTTTTGTTTGTCATTGTTAAAATGAAATCTTTTTATGGTGGCATTACTTAAGTATCATAAATATATTGCTTATAATTCCTTAAAATCCTTGCATCATGATTGCAAAATAAAAAGGGAATCACGAATATCTCTTTGTTTACTGGGGGACTAAGACTTTGTTTTGATCTTGACGACCCTTTCTGATCAAATTTGGGTTAATTCCCGTATTTCTTTGAAAATTAAATTATTGCAAATTGGTGTAATTAGAGGCAAAAAAGTCTATCTACACAGTTTCAAAAAAAGTATCCGGATCGTTTGGGTCATAGAATTCATT
>DATLTG010000379.1:0-3419 GCA_035533735.1 Bacteroidia bacterium | reverse complement strand
TATTCAAACACAACTGTTGATCCAACAGACGGAATCACTTTTTGGCATACAAATATGTATGTTGGTAATGGAGGCAATCTTAATACACAAATTTATTCATTTCAAATACCTGTTTGTCCAAGTGGTTTAGGCGTTAATACCTTATCTGAAAAACAAATTTCGTTTACTGCTTACCAATCTGATAATGAAATAAACATCAAAGCCAGCAACTTACCAAGTAGTAGCAATTTGAATTTAGATTTGTATAATGTTGTTGGAAAATACATTAGTGGTAAATTAGTAATGCCAACTTCAAATGCATTTCAAACAACAATCAGCACCAGCGGTTTAGCAAAAGGATTTTATTTTGTAAGAATTGGTAATAATGATTTTCAACGCGTATTAAAAATTGTTGTACAATAAAAACATAAAATTAAGCAGGACAAAAAAAGCAGCAGCATTATTGCTTTATTTTGTCTTGCTTTTTTCTTTTTGTTTAGTTTCGTGTAAAACAAAAAAAGTTGTAGCATCCACAGCAACAGCAGTTGTTGTTGCTCCAATTCAAGATAAAAATCTTCCTATTGCCAGCGGAAAAGTTTCTCATCAATACAGTTCTTCAGGTTGCGGAACCGTTATTTTTTGTGATAAAATAAACGGACAAGACAGTCTTATTTTTATTCCTATTCCAATGGGAAGTTTAAATGCTTTTGATGTAGATGGCTTGGAAATAACTTTTAATTACAGAATGTTAAAAATTCGTAATCCGAGAGGATGTATGCACGGTTCGCCTATACAAATAAGCAATATTAGCAAAAAATAATTTTTGAAATCACTCCGCTAATTCCAGCAACTTTGTAAGAGTTTTCCAGTTACGAGTTGTCGCTCCCACTTTTAATTTATTCTCAAAAAACGGATTGGATAATTTAGTGTTTCCATAACCGTTATTACAAAAAACATATACTTCCTTTTTATTTAAACTGAATTTGTCGGGAGAATAATCGTATTTCAAAATTGCTTCGGCATTTGATTTATCAGGGATTTCAGAAAGAAAAGTTACATGCAGTTTTTCTATTTCCGTATTTTTTTCTTTTAAAAACGGATTTTCCGAAATTATTTTTTTTATTTCCGGAATCGTTCTAATAATAACAGGTACTTGAAATTGGCAGGTTTCAAAAATTATTTTTTCGATTGCTTTTGCTATTTCATCGCTATTTTTTTTGTCCGTTTTAAAAATAACATTTCCACTTTGAATGTACGTTACAATCTCTTTCAGATTTAATTTTTCGTACATTTTTTTTAAATCAGCCATCAAAATTTTCCGATGTCCGCCAACATTGATGCCGCGTAAAATAGAAATATACGTTTGCATTTTTTTCGATAAAATAACCAAAAAATTATTCGTGAAAATTCATAATATCGTGTCCACCTTCCAACAAATATTTGTCTTTCTGGAAAAGTTTTATGTCGGAAGCCATCATTTCTTTCACTAATTCTTCGATAGTATATTTGGGTTTCCAGCCTAATTTATTGAATGCTTTGGAAGCATCTCCAATTAATAAATCTACCTCCGTTGGACGAAAATACTCAGCATCAATTTCAATAATTGTTTTTCCGGTTGCGGTGTTAATGCCTTTTTCGTCAATGCCTTTTCCTTTCCATTCGATGGCAATTTCAACTTCAGCAAATGCCATTTCAACAAATTTTTTCACCGATATTTTTTTTCCTGTTGCCAACACATAATCATCCGCCTCTTTGTGTTGAAGCATCATCCACATTCCTTCTACATAATCTTTTGCATGTCCCCAATCTCTTTCTGCATCCAAATTCCCCAAAAAAAGTTTTTGTTGAAGTCCTAAACTTATTTTTGCGGCAGCACGCGTAATTTTTCGTGTAACAAAGGTTTCGCCTCTCACCGGACTTTCATGATTAAATAAAATTCCGTTGCAAGCGTATAATTTATATGCTTCGCGATAATTTTTTGTAATCCAATAACCGTATAATTTTGCCACTCCATAAGGACTGCGAGGATAAAAAGGTGTTGTTTCGCGTTGTGGAATTTCCTGTACTTCGCCATACATCTCGGAAGTAGAAGCTTGGTAAAATTTTGTTTTCTTTTCTAAGTTTAAAATGCGAATAGCTTCCAGCAAACGTAATGTTCCGATAGCATCTGAATTAGCGGTATATTCGGGAGTTTCAAAAGAAACTTTTACATGCGATTGTGCCGCTAAATTATAAATTTCATCAGGCTGAACTTCTTGCACAATACGAATAAGATTGGTAGAATCTGTTAAATCGCCATAATGGAGAAAAAAATTCACTTTTTGCTCGTGTGTATCTTTATAAAGATGATCTATTCTATCCGTATTAAAAGAAGAACTTCTACGTTTAATGCCGTGAACGATGTATCCTTTTTTTAATAAAAATTCGGCTAAATACGAACCATCTTGTCCGGTAATACCTGTAATTAATGCTACTTTACTCATTTTTTTGTTATTTAATTATTCGCAATATTACTAAAAACAACTATACTAATTTTTAATTATGTGCTTCTATTTTTTAAAAAATTTCAAAATAGAAACGGTTTCAAAAACGGTATATAAAACATATAAAATTAAAAAGAAAATGATAAACGGTTGCGCATTTTCTTTTTCAAAAAACAAGTAAAAAAAAATAACCATCAGATAAATAAGTAGCTTCCCTGTAGTTGCCGCCATAAAATAGGAAACAAAGTTTCGAAAATTATTTTTTTCAGATTGATGAATTAAAATAAAATGCGTGAGTGCAGTTATCGAGAAAAATAAAAGATTGAGCAGAAAAAAAATTGTTCGAGAATATTTTTCGGGTAAAAATTGTGAAAGCGAAAATTCAGTTGAAACTAAAAAAATACTGAAAATAAGTAGCTTCAGTAAAAATAGGCGGAACGATTTGCTGTTCATTTTAATTATAAAAGGTCTCTTATAAAATAATATATCGCTAAAAAAACACCTAAAAGACTTAAGGAAGCTGTGAAAATCGGATAGTGTAACGACAAATGTTTGTCCAACCAAATTCCTGAAAAAACAAAAGCGAGCATTATGGCAATCATCTGAATGCCCATACCCGAATAACGTGCCAATGTGTTAAGCCGTTTTTTCTTCTTTTCGGATTCCGACTCCTTTATTTTCGCCATGTTTGATATCTTTTATGACTCCACCCATGGTGCAAGAACCGGAAAAATTAGCACCCGGTTCAATAGATAATTTATTGGTAATAATATCGCCATTTATTTTTGCTGTTATTTTTAACGAAAGCAATTCAGCTACGGTTAATTTTCCGTTAATTGTTCCTAAAATTTCAGCATTTTGACAAACCACATCTCCGGAAATATTTCCAGTAGGTCCTACCACTAATTTTCCTTTCGCATCAATGGTTCCGGTTAAAAGTCCGTCAATTCTTAAATC
>DATLTG010000378.1:0-8925 GCA_035533735.1 Bacteroidia bacterium | reverse complement strand
AAACCATCTAATTCTTGCTTTACAATTTCATAATCTACATTAAAACGATGCATTGCTTTTGTAGCTACATTGTCTTCATCTTTTAAAATAGACAACAACAAATGTTCGGTTCCGATAATGGGACTTTTAAAAAGTTTCGCTTCCAAATAGGTTATTTTTAAAGCTCTTTCGGCTTGTTTAACCAATGGAATATTTGTTAAGTTATTCATTTTTTTAGTGGGAACTGCAATGGATTGCTCAATGGTTTTGCGAAGTTCACTTAAATCTACTTTTAATCCTTTCAACAGTTTAATTGCTACACCTTCGCCTTCACGAATAATGCCGAGCAACAAGTGCTCTGTTCCAATATAATCATTTCCCAAACGCAGCGCTTCCTCTCGGCTATAGCTGATTACGTCTTTTACTCGAGGTGAAAATTTTGCTTCCATAATAAAATTCTTTTATTTCGTTATACGATTATGCTTTCTAAAACCGCTGAAAATTAGGGCTAAAATTATTTTTTTCAAAGGTACACGGCTATTTATATTTATGTAATGTTAATATCTTTCTTTTTTCAACCAAAAAATGTTAATAATTAAACTCTTTTTTAACGATGTTTTTTCGGCAAATTAGAATACCTTCGAACTCCCATTTCAGAATAGCAATTTTTGTGCAAATTATTGTTTGTATGACAAAAATGCAGTGTAAATGGTTTAACGTATAAAACACATCAATTAACAATAAAGTATATGGAATCAGGCGAAAAAATTATTTTAATTAATATTGAAGAGGAAATGAAATCTGCTTACATTGATTATTCAATGTCGGTAATTGTATCAAGGGCTTTACCTGATGTGAGAGATGGTTTAAAGCCAGTACATCGTAGAGTATTATACGGAATGCTTGATTTGGGAGTGTTTTCCAATCGTCCGTATAAAAAATCAGCGAGAATTGTTGGTGAGGTTATGGGAAAATATCATCCACATGGTGATGCTTCTATTTATGATACAATGGTGCGAATGGCGCAAGATTGGTCATTGCGTTATCCTTTAGTTGACGGACAAGGAAACTTTGGTTCCATTGATGGTGATAGTCCTGCTGCAATGCGTTATACCGAAGCAAGATTAAAAAAAATTGGTGAGGAAATGTTGAGTGATATTGAAAAAGATACGGTTGATTTTAGACCAAATTTTGACGACTCTTTAACAGAACCAACCGTACTCCCAGCACGTATTCCTAATTTATTAATTAACGGAGCTTCCGGAATTGCAGTTGGTATGGCTACTAATATGCCACCTCATAATTTAACGGAAATTATTGATGCCACGATGGCATATATTGATAACAAAGAAATTGATATTGCAGGATTAATGCAATTTGTAAAAGCACCCGATTTCCCAACAGGAGGAATTATTTACGGTTATGAAGGTGTGAAAGAAGCTTTTGAAACCGGTAGAGGCAGAATTGTGATGCGCGCGCAAACATCTGTGGAAACAGAAGCTAATGGAAAAGAAAAAATAATTGTTACCGAAATTCCATACATGGTTAATAAAGCTGAAATGATTAAAAGAACAGCTGATTTAATCAATGAAAAAAAGATTGAAGGAATTTCCGATATACGTGATGAGTCTGATAGAGACGGAATGCGTATTGTTTATGAATTGAAACGAGATGCAATTACCAATGTAGTTTTAAATAATCTTTTTAAATATACATCGCTGCAATCTTCTTTTAGCGTTAATAATATTGCTTTGGTTGGCGGCAGACCAATGATGTTGAATTTAAAAGACATGATTGGACATTTCGTAAATCACCGTCATGATGTAATTGTTCGCAGAACAAAATTTGAATTAGTTCAAGCCGAAAAAAGAGCACACATATTAGAAGGATATTTAATTGCGCTGGATCATTTAGATGCGGTTATCAAATTGATTCGTGAATCGGTATCACCAGATGAAGCAAAAGATGGTTTGATAAAAAATTTCGGCTTAAGCGAAATTCAATCAAAGGCAATTCTCGAAATGAGATTGCGTGCATTAACTGGCTTAGAAAGAGATAAAATCAAAGAAGAGTACAATGAGTTAATGAAATTAATCACGTATTTAAAAAGTATTTTAAGTGATGAAACATTACGAATGAAAATTATCAAAGAAGAACTTACTGAAATAAAAACAAAATACGGTGATGTAAGAAGAAGCGAAATTGTTTATGCTGCTGGAGATTTTAAAATAGAAGATATGATTGCCGATGAAGATGTGGTAATTACCATTTCGCATTTAGGTTACGTAAAACGGACAATGCTTACTGAATATAAAACACAAAATAGAGGCGGAAGAGGTTCTAAAGGAACAGCAACAAGAGATGAGGATTTCTTAGAACATTTATTCATTGCTTCTACGCACAATTATATTTTGTTTTTTACAGAACAAGGTAAATGCTATTGGATGCGTGCTTTTGAAGTTCCCGAAGGTTCAAAAGCATCAAAAGGAAGAGCGATTCAAAATTTGGTAAACATTGCTCCGGATGATAAAGTAAGAGCTTTTATAAATGTGAAAAATTTTACAGATATTGAATATTTGAAAAACAACTATATAATAATGTGTACTAAAAAAGGTACAATCAAAAAAACCACATTAGAAGCATATTCTCGTCCGCGCCAAAATGGTATAAATGCTATTACAGTAAAAGATGGCGATACTTTATTGGAAGCGAAATTAACAAACGGGAAAAACGAAATTATGCTCGGTTTGAAATGTGGAAAAGTAGTTCGTTTTAACGAATCAAAAGTGCGTCCAATGGGAAGAAATGCTTCCGGTGTTCGTGGAATTACACTCAGCAGTAAAAAAGATGAAGTAATTGGAATGGTTTGTATTGATGATCCAGAAACAAATGTAATGGTAGTAGCTGAAAAAGGTTACGGAAAACGTTCCAGCATTGATGAATATCGCGTTACAAATAGAGGTGGAAAAGGTGTAAAAACAATTAATATCACCGAGAAAACAGGACAACTAATCGCAATAAAAAGTGTAACCGATAAAAATGATTTAATGATTATTAATAAATCAGGACTTACAATTAGATTAAAGGTAGCTGATTTGCGTGTTATTGGAAGAGCAACACAAGGCGTTCGATTAATCAATTTGAAAGAGGATGATGAAATAGCTGCTGTTACAAAAATTGAAGTGGAAGATGACGAAATAATTGTTATTGATGAAACAGATAATTCATCTGAAACACCCGATACTTCTGAAAATACAGATAATACAACGGAAGAATAAAAATAAAATCAATTACAATAATCAAACAGTAAATTTTTATGAAAAAAATAATTGTATTTGCACTTGCTATGACAGCTTCTCAGTACGGTTTTTCACAAGCCAAAAATGTGGTGAGCGCATGGAAATACTTAGATGATTACCAACGTGAACAAGATCCTGCATCTTTGTTAAAAGCAAGAGCACGAATTGATACAGCAATTAACGATCCGGATACAAAAGTGGAAGCGAAAACTTGGTTTTACAGAGGAGAAATTTATTTGACCATTTTCGACAAAGAATTTGCGGATCAAAAAGAAAAAAATAAAGCTATTACCGATGTTAACAAACGTATTTTAACTGCTTATGGTGGAACAAATGCAAACGATATTGTACAAGCATATCTTTCATTAAAAAAAGCGCGCGGGTTGGATACAAAAAAAATATATGTTGACGAAATAGATCCAAAATTAAAAGAAACTATTGTTCATCTCGGTAACAGGGGAATTGCATTTAACACAGTTAAAGATTATCCAAATGCATTGCTAATGTTTGAAGATGCAATTGATAATGCTTCCATTTTTAATGTTGTTGATACCAATGATATTCGTAGTGCTGCATTAGAAGCACAAAAAGGAAAAAATTACGATAAAGCCAAAACGTATTATCAGAAGTTGATTGATTTAAAATACGGAAAAGGTCATCCTTATACTTATTTATCTAATATGTATTTACAGATGAATGATACCACAAATGCAATTGCAACAATAGAAAAAGGAAGAGCTGCTTATCCGGATGATATAGATTTATTAATTGCAGAAGTAAATATTTATATGCACGAACCAGGTAAAAAACAAGAAGCAATTAATAACTTAGAAATAGCAGTTCAAAAACAACCTAATAATGTTGATTGGCAATTAGCGCTCGCAAGTATGTACGATAATATGGCGAATCCACCGGCAGGTCAAGATCCTCCTAAAAATTACGATGAACTTTTTGGAAAGGCTGCCGATCACTATCAAAAAGCCATTGCGTTGAAACCAACTGATTTCGATGCATTATACAATATGGGCGCATTGTATAATAATCACGGTTTGATGTTGATGAAAAAAGCCGAAGACTTACCGCTTAGTGATAAAGTAAATTATGATAAAGATGTTGCTGCTGCAAAAGGTGAATATGCAAAAGCGGCTCCTTTTTTAGAAGATGCTTTGAAAGTTGATAGTACCGACCAAAAAACAATGTTGGCTTTGCGACAAATTTATTCCATCACCAACCAAGCAGATAAATTAGCAAAGATAAATGCAGAAATGAAAAAATAATTTTTCCTGTTTTTTCAAACGAGCTTCAAAATTTTTTTGAAGCTCGTTTTTTTTGTAAAAGTCTTTCGTACGAAAATAATTGTAAATAATTGTTTTGTTAGCAAAGTGGTTTACCTTTGGATATTGTATTATAATAGAATTAAAATAAAAGCGATTAAAAAAAATGTTATGAAATTAGGTTGTATTCGTTTATGTTTTTTTTGTATTCTCTCTCTATTTTCTTTACAGAAAGCTATTGGACAGGATTCTATTTCTAAGCCACAAAATATTCAAGGATTATGTAAAAACGCTATTTATATTGAAGGAGGAGGTAATGCCGTAACTAATTCTTTAAATTATGAGCGAAATTTATTATATTCTAAAAATATAATTACCAATTTGAGATTGGGATTTGGAATGGATTTTTTTAGAATTAAGAGTTCCGTTGTTCCATTATTACCAATTGAAATAAATTCATTAACTAATATGAATTGTAATCATCATTTGGAGTGTGGTATAGGTATTACTCCTTATTATTCCCCTGTTGAAGAATCACCGGCTTTTCCGATCTATGAAAATTTGGACATAAGTAATTTAAAAAGTAAGGTTAATGCGCTTTTAGTAGTAAGAATAGGGTATCGTTATCAAAAGAAAACACGTGGATGGATTATTAGAGTTGCATACACTCCAATTATTTATGATACTTCATTTAATGGTAATTCATTTTGTAATCATATCGGCATTAGCATAGGCAGAAATTTTTAAATTGTTGTTTGGTTCGTAAGGTGGTTTACCTTTTGATATTGCATAATAAAAGACAAAAAGGTATTTACATAAATCGTTAATTTATTTTTTCTCTATTAAAATAGAGCTTATTTTGCTTATCTATTCGTAAATAGGAATTAGCTAAATTTGCACATCAATAAATAGAATTGTCTATTTGACAATTGCCACTTTGTCAGTTTTTACCCACTGGCATATACTTTGACTAAAACCAGCGAATTAAAATATTCAAATATAATATGACAATGGCAAGAGTTTTAAAAAATGAAAAAGAGATTGCAGAAGCAATTAATAAATATACTAATTGTTTAAAGCAAAGAGATAAAAGAAGAGAACTTTGGAAAACAGAAACGAAAGATAAAATAGTTGAGATTTTAATGCTTGTTAAGAATTCTTTTGAATCTAACTGGTATGTACAGCAATTAGCTGATTCAGCAGGAAATGAGACAGTAAATATTGGTTTTGGTTGCGAGATGATTGATAGCTCCTCACTAATAATAAAAGAAGGAGGCTATTTGGCGTATGCCCAATCTTATAATGGCAAAATCCATGTGTTTATTGTATTTCCGTATATGAAAATAAAAGAAATAGTTTCTGAATTCTTTGAAACAATAGAACCACGAGAAATTACAGAAGAAAAAATTTCGCAACATATTATAAAATTTTTGGAGGCGATGTCAAAATGGGAAGGAGAGGATAGACTTCCTATTGGATATAAAATTGAAAAATCTAACTAATTAACTTTAAACTATTAAACTTTTAACTTTAAACTAAAAAAATGCAAACAGGAAAAATAAATGTACAAACGGAAAACATTTTCCCCATCATCAAAAAGTTTTTGTATTCCGATCATGAAATTTTTTTAAGAGAACTTGTTTCCAATGCAGTGGATGCTACACAAAAGCTGAAAACATTGGTTGCTTTAGGCGAAGCAAAAACAGAACTGGGTGATTTGACCATCGAAATTAATATAGATAAAAAAGCTAAAACCATTACCATTTCTGATAAGGGACTTGGAATGACGGCTGAAGAAGTGGAGAAATATATCAATCAAATTGCATTTTCGGGTGCCGAAGAATTTGTACAGAAATACAAAGACAAAGCCGAAGGGAATAATATGATTGGGCATTTTGGTTTAGGATTTTATTCGGCTTTTATGGTTTCCGCAAAAGTGGAATTGAAAAGTAAATCGTTTAAAGAAACGGATGCAAAAAAAGCGGTGAAATGGGAATGTGATGGAAGTCCGGAATACCAACTAAACAGCGTTTCTAAAAAAGAAAGAGGAACAGAAATAACGCTTCATATTGCCGAAGATTCAGAAGAATTTTTAGAGAACGCGCGCATTGAAACTTTGCTAAAAAAGTATTGTAAATTTTTACCTGTCGAAATAAAATTTGACGGAAAAGTTATCAATAATACAACACCTGCTTGGACGAAAAAACCAGTAGATTTAACACCAGAAGATTATAAAAATTTTTACAACGAATTATATCCATTTTCTGAAGAACCACTTTTTCATATTCATTTGAATGTGGATTATCCATTTAACCTAACTGGAATACTTTATTTTCCGAAGCTGAAAAAAAGTTTTGAAGTTCAAAAAGATAAAATACAATTGTATTGCAATCAAGTTTTTGTTACCGATTCGGTAGAAAACATTGTACCTGATTTTTTAACGCTTTTGCGTGGAGTGATTGATTCTCCCGATATTCCATTAAACGTTTCGAGAAGTTATTTGCAAAGCGATTCGAACGTTAAGAAAATAAGTGCGCACATCACTAAAAAAGTAGCGGATAAATTAGAGGAACTTTTTAAAAATGATCGAAAAGATTTTGAATCGAAATGGGAAGACATCAAAATTTTTATTGAATATGGCATGTTTTCGGAAGAAAAATTTTTCGAGAAAGCCAAAAATATTGCGCTCTTTAAAAATACAGAAAACGCTTTATTTACTTTTGATGAATATGCAGAGAAAATAAAAATTGCACAAACAGATAAAGACAAAAAATTAGTTTATATCTACACCAATAATCCGTTGGAACAACACGGTTTTATTCAGTCTGCAAAAGATAAAGGCTACGATGTATTGGTGATGGATACGCCAATTGACGCGCATTTTATTAATTTCTTGGAACAAAAATTAGAAAACATTTCCTTTGTTCGAGTAGATGCCGACACCGTTGATAAGTTGATACAAAAAGACGAAACCATTCCGTCTAAATTAACGGAAGAACAAATAAATATGTTAAAACCGGTGATTGAAGAAACGGTTCCAAAAGAAAAATTTTCAGTATCCTTTGAAAACATGAGCGAAACAGAAAATCCGATGATAATTACTCAACCTGAATTTATGCGCAGAATGAAAGATATGAGCGCTTTAGGTGGAGGCGGAGGAATGAATTTTATGGGAAATATGCCGGAAATGTACAATTTGGTGGTGAATTCCAATAATCCGATTATCACAAAAATTGTATTGGAAAAAGACAAGGAAAAACAGAAAAAATTAATCAAACAAACAGCCGATTTAGCAATGTTATCGCAAAATTTATTAAAAGGAGAAGCCTTGACATCATTCGTAAAACGGAGTTTGGAATTGATTGACTGAAAATAATTACTTTTACATTCAAATAAATCGTAAAACAAAAAATATGAAAAAAGGATTAATAGCACTTGGCGTAGTTGTTCTGTTTATATTCATCATGTTTATATGGATAAAAAACACCTACAACGGAATGGTAACAATGGATGAAGGCGTTACGGCACAATGGAAACAAGTGGAAGTGGCATACCAAGCACGTATGGATAAAACTAAAAATTTAATGGCAATTGTACAAGGTGCTGCCAACTTTGAAAAAGGCACATTGACAGCTGTTGTGGAAGCACGCGCTAAAGCTACCAGCATTCAAATAGATGCATCAAATTTAACGCCTCAAAAATTAGCTGAATTTGATAAAGCACAATCTGCTTTTGGATCTTCATTGGGACGATTAATGGCGATTTCGGAAAACTATCCGCAATTGCAAGCAGTGCAAGGTTTCCGCGATTTTCAAGCACAATACGAAGGAATGGAAAATAGAATTGCTACTGAAAGAAGACGTTTTAACCAAGCTGCGCAACAATTTAATACCGTTATCCGAACATTTCCTTCCAATATTTTTGCCGGAATTTTTGGATTTCAACGACATGCTTATTTTGAAGCAGATAAAGGCGCAGCTACTGCACCAGATATAAATTTCAATAAATAAAAATGGCAGACGCAAAAACTTTTTTTTCGGCTGAACAGCAAGAAGAAATAAAAAAATCAATTATTGATGCGGAACATAAAACATCCGGACAAATTCGTGTGCATTTAGAAAATAAATGTTCTGGAGATGTGATGACGCGCGCTATTTATATATTCCATAAATTGAATATGCACAAAACAAAAGAACGTAATGGCGTTCTTTTTTACTTGGCTATAAATCACCGAAAATTTTCCATTGTTGGCGATGAAGGAATTCATGCTGTTGTTCCTGATAATTTTTGGGATGATGTGAAAGAACACGTTATTCAACGATTTAAAGAAAATAAATTTACGGAAGGTTTGTGTGAAGGAATTGCAATGGCAG
>DATLTG010000377.1:0-2051 GCA_035533735.1 Bacteroidia bacterium | reverse complement strand
CGTAAACCGAAAATCCGCCTGAATAACAAAAAGTATTTAAAATTTTTTTCCCTTTTGCATAAGTAGAAAGCAATTGTCGATTATCACGTTGATCTAAAAAAAAGCCTGTTTTTTGACCGTTTTCCCAATCAATAAAAAATTTATTTCCGTTTTCAAGAATTTCGTTTGTTTCCGGTTTTCCAAACAGATAAGCATTTTCGACAATTAAAGAATCTATTTTCGGCAATGTATCCACACTTTTATAATAGACCGCTTTTAACGTTTCGCCCATTACTTTTTTTAATGCGTTTGCAAGCGTTTCGCGAATTAAGTGCATGCCGATAGAATGCGCTTGCATTACAGCCGTTCCATTATAAAAATCAATAATTAATCCGGGTAATCCGTCAGCTTCACCAAAAACCAACCGATACGCATTTGTTTTTGGGTTATTCACCAATCCAATGGTTTTGCGATATTGATAGGCTTTGGAAATTTTATTTTCCCAAAATGAATCATTCACTTCCGTTTGTGAAAACGAAAATAGACGAACGCTGATAGTTCCTTTTTGATAATGTCCAGTTCCTAAATATTCATTTTTAGAGGAATATACTTCAACTACATCGCCTTCAGAAAGTTCATCAGAAATATTTTTTATCGCACCCGAAAAAACCCAAGGATGAAAGCGTTTGAGTGAATGTTCCTTGCCAGAATTTAAAATTATTTTTGTCTGTACGACTTCTTGTGGAGGAAAATTATTTTTCATAATAGAATTAAAAGCGTGTAAATATAGGTATTTGTTTAATAAATTTTAAAAAGTTTAAAAATAGAAAGGCTGCGTTTTTCGGTTCGTTTCAATTTGAAATTGAATGGACATAGATTTACCAATAAATGTTGAAATTTTATTTCGATGTATTTTCATAAATATAACTATTTTAGCACGTTTTAAAAAAAGTATGACAGAGCAAGAAACAAAAGATACAGTGAAGCAGTTGTTCTTGAATTATTTAGAGAACAAAGGACACCGAAAAACTCCGGAACGTTTTGCGATATTAAATGAAATTTATTCGCATTCGGGACATTTCGATATTGAATCCTTGTACATTCACATGAAAAATAAAAAGTATCGCGTCAGTCGTGCAACTTTATACAATACTATTGAGTTGTTGTTAGCTTGCGGTTTGGTAGCGAAACATCAGTTCGGAAAAAATTTAGCGCAATTTGAACGTAGTTTTGAGTACAAACAACACGATCATTTAATTTGCTTAGATTGCGAAAAAGTGTTGGAATTTTGTGATCCACGCATTCAAAATATTCAAAAAATGGCGGGTGATATTTTGGATTTTACAGTTACGCATCACTCGTTAAATTTATATGGAAAGTGTAAAAAACTTTCTGAAAAAGGGAAATGTGAAAATTATTCTATAAAAAAATAAACTATGATGGCATTTGAATATACTCAAAAAGAAGAAGCGGAAATAATTATTATGACGCTAAAAGGCGAATTGATTGATAAAAATCAAACAACGGAAATGATGTTACAAACTGATGCGTTAATTGCTGCTGGAAAAAATAAATTCATTCTCGATTTATCAGAATTAAAATACGTGAACAGTAGCGGTTTAAATGTATTGATACATATTTTAACGCGCGCTCGTAAATCAGGTGGAGATGTAGCAATAGCTGGAGTTTCGAAAAAAGTAAATGAGTTGCTTTTAATTACAAAACTAAATACGATTTTTAATATTTCGGATTCGATTGCCAATGCAATTACGCTATTAAAAAATCAATAATCAGAATCGAAAATAATTTTTTCATCACATTAAAATATAGATTTATAAATGAAAGCAGATGTATTGTTAGGTCTTCAATGGGGAGACGAAGGAAAAGGAAAAATTGTAGATGTATTAACTCCGAAATATGATATAATTGGGCGTTTCCAGGGCGGACCGAATGCAGGACATACACTTGAGTTTAACGGAATAAAACATATTTTAAGAACCATTCCTTCTGGTATTTTTCACGAAAAATCTATTAATATAATTGGAAATGGAGTAGTGATTGATCCAGTGGTT
>DATLTG010000376.1:0-4035 GCA_035533735.1 Bacteroidia bacterium | reverse complement strand
TACGAGTGTCTTCAAACTGCTTCATTAATTTGTTTACATCCTGAATTGTTTTTCCACTTCCATCGGCAATTCTTTTTTTGCGGCTGCCATTTAAAATATCAGGGTTTTCGCGTTCATAAGGTGTCATAGAATAAATAATGGCTTCAATGCCCGAAAAAGCATCTTCTTTGATGTCAATATCCTTTGCAGCTTTTCCAATTCCGGGAATCATACCCACCAAATCTTTAATGTTTCCCATTTTTTTAATTTGCTGCATTTGAGCTAAAAAGTCGTTAAAGCTGAATTGGTTTTTAGCAATTCGTTTTTGCAATTTGCGAGATGCTTCCGAGTCGAATTGTTCTTGAGCGCGCTCTACCAAAGTTACCACATCGCCCATTCCCAAAATTCTATCTGCCATTCGCTCCGGATAAAAAATATCCATTGCATCCATTTTTTCACCGGTTCCTACAAATTTGATAGGTTTGTTTACCACCGATAGAATAGAAAGTGCTGCACCACCACGTGTATCGCCATCCATTTTGGTAAGGATAACGCCATCAAAATCCAAACGATCATTAAATGCTTTTGCTGTATTTACGGCATCCTGTCCAGTCATCGCATCCACCACAAATAAAATTTCATCCGGATTAATTGCTTTTTTCAATGCACTAATCTCGTTCATCATTTCCTCATCAACAGCCAAACGACCGGCAGTATCAATCAACACAACTGTATTTTCATTTGCCTTTGCTTGTTGAATAGCTTTTTTAGCGATGTCAATAGGATTTTTATTTTCTATATCGAAAAATATGTCCACGCCAATTTGTTCGGCTAACACTTTTAGTTGTTCCACAGCTGCCGGACGATAAACATCACAAGCAACTACTAATGGTTTCTTATTGCACTTATTTTTAAGATGATAGGCAAGCTTACCTGTAAAAGTAGTTTTACCTGATCCTTGCAATCCAGACATTAAAATTATGGTTGGATTGCTGACCAATTTAATGTCTGTTTTTTGACTACCCATCAACTTTACTAATTCTTCATGGGTAATTTTTATCATCAATTGTCCGGGCGAAATAGCCGTCAATACATTTTGACCGATTGCTTTTTCTTTTACCGAATCGGTAAAAGATTTTGCCACTTTGTAGTTAACATCCGCATCTAATAAAGCTCTGCGAACTTCTTTTAATGTTTCAGAAACATTTACTTCCGTAATTTTACCTTGACCTTTAAGAATTTTAAAAGCCTTATCGAATTTATCACTTAAATTTTCAAACATTTTTCTTGATTTTTTGGAATGCAAAAGTAAAAAAAATAATGCGAATATAGACTTGTCATTTGCCTTTTGAAATTCAAAAACTTATTATAAAATACGAAATCAATCGGTGTAAACCAGCAAAAATTTCTACTTTTATTGCCTTTCAGATAAAAGATGTTTAAAAACATAGCTTCCACATTTGTTATAAAACTGATCAACGCGCTAATTGGCTTGTTGGTAGCGATTGTTATTTCTCAAAACATGGGCGCTTTCGGAAAAGGAGAAACCAGTTTGATTATTACCAGTGTTACATTGGTGTTGATACTTTGCAATGTTGTTGGTGGAGCCACAGTTGTTTACTTGGTTCCGAGATATCCGGTTGTACAAATATTGTTGCCAGGTTATCTTTGGTCAGTTGTAACTTGTGCAGCAGCTTATTTTGTATTAAGTATTTTCCCATTAATTCCGGAAGCTTTTGTTGTTCATGTGGTAGCACTTTCTTTGCTAAGTTCTTTTATGTCTATTAATCTGACTATTTTATTAGGGAAGGAAAAAATCACCGCAAATAATTTAATCAGTTTGTTGCAAACAATCATTAATTTATTGGTTTTATTAGGCATGATTTATTTCTTGAATAAACAGAATGTAATGTCTTATATTATAGCATTGTATGTTTCATTTGGAAGCTGTTTTTTGATAAGCTTTTTTTTAATTCTTCCTTATCTGAAAAATAATTTTTTTAAAGGACAAATGGCTGTGTTGAAAGAAACTTTTCGTGTAGGTTTACTCAACCAATCGGCACACGTTATTCAGTTTATAAATTTACGTTTGAGTTTTTATTTACTTAGTCATTTTTCTGGCGACAGCAAACTGGGCGTTTATTCCAATGCCATTGCCATTTCAGGTGCAATTTGGCTAATCAGCAACAGTATTGCAACCATTCAATATGCGCGTATTGCCAATTCAACGGATAGAAATTATTCTCGAATGCTCACCTTAAAACTCACTAAAGCCAGTTTCTTGCTTTGTCTGTTTGCGGTTTTGCCATTGTTTATTTTACCGGATTCGTTTTACATTTTTATTTTCGGAAAGGATTTTGGCGAAACAGGAAAAGCTATATGGACGCTAATTCCGGGAATATTGTGCTGGAATATTTCACTCATAATCGGACATTATTTTTCAGGAATCGGGAAATATCAAATCAATACATTTTCGGCATTGGGAGGCGTTTTTATTACTATTTTAATGAGTATTTTGTTTATTCATCATTACACGATATTTATGGCGGGTATTATTTCAAGTTGTTCCTATTTCGCTTCGGCAGCTTTTATAATGGCTTTTTATCTACGAGACACCAAGTATTCGTTTGCAAAATTTATTCCTGAAAAAGAAGATTTTATTTTTATAAAAAAGGAGCTGATTTATTTTTTAAGATTGAAAAAAGAAAAAGTATGAGCAAAGTAAAAAAACTTTTTAAAGGCTTGTCTTTATTGATGAAACAGCCATCGCTAATAAATAAAGTTATTGATGATGCCGATGTAAACCAAATGGAAGTAATAGAAAAATACGGTTTAAAAAACGGCTTGCCAACTATTGAAATAACGGATTTATTTCCGGATTTTAACGAAACCGTTTCACCTTACGCAGCATTAGAAGGCGGTTCAACTCCTATTGATTTGGCATTTTTGAAAGCTTGCGCGAAAAAATTTAAGGAGTGTGTGTATTTAGAAATTGGTACTTGGCGTGGCGAAAGCGTTGCTAATATTGCTCCCATTGCAAAAAAATGTTATACCATTAATTTAACGGATGAACAAATGACAGCGATTCAATTAACGCAAAAACATGTTGATTTGATTGGCTTTTATTCTAAAAAACACGCGAACATTACACACATTCGCGAAAGTTCCGAGAAATTTAATTTCAAAAGTTTAAACGAAAAAGTGGATGTGGCTTTTATTGATGGCGATCATCATTACGAGGCGGTAAAAAACGATACCGAAAAAGTATTTGAAATATTGAAAGATAGCAGTTCCATAATTGTTTGGCACGATTACGGAAACACTCCGGAAGATATCCGTTGGGATGTGTTAAAAGGCATTTTAGCAGGAACGCCCGAAAACAAAAGAAAATATTTGTACCGTGTTTCCAATACGTTGTGTGCCATTTATTGCGAACAAGAATTGAAAGGGACTTTCCACACATTTCCGAGAGAATCAGAAAAATATTTTGAAATAAATGTGCAAGTAAAAAAATAAGCGAAATGGAAAAGACAGCTATCAAATTATTTGAGCAAAAGCAAGTACGAAGCAATTGGGATGAGAAACAAGAGAAATGGTATTTTTCTGTTATTGATGTAATTGAAATTTTAACCAATACTAATAGACCTAGAAAATACTGGAGCGATTTAAAAGCTAAGCTAAAACAGGAAGGTAGCGAGTTGTCCGAAAATATCGGACAACTGAAAATGCAGTCGGAAGATGGCAAATATTATAAAACAGATGTAGCCGATACTGAACAATTATTTCGCTTAATACAATCTATACCATCGCCCAAAGCCGAACCTTTTAAATTGTGGATAGCCAAAGTGGCTCGTGAAAGAATTGATGAGATTGAAGATCCAGAAATAGGTATAGATCGCTTAATGGAAACTTATCTTAAAAAAGGCTATAGCAAAGAATGGATAAATCAGCGACTGAAAAGTATTGAGGTACGCAAAGAACTAACTGATGAATGGGAAGAACGAGGTGTAAAAAAAGGACAAGAATATGCTATACTTACAGATGAAATTACTAAAG
>DATLTG010000375.1:0-2231 GCA_035533735.1 Bacteroidia bacterium | reverse complement strand
ATGAACTTCCTTTGTCGAAAATACAATAACAAGTAATTGGAACGCTATCGTTTACACAATTGCCTGGAATACAATAAATTTGCGTACTTGTAATTGCTGCTATTATAGTTACAAAACCGCCAACATTTATACCTGTAGGTTCATGGTTTACAACTTTAAAATCAGCCCAATTTAGAACGCTATCTTTATTCCATATAATTTTTGTTTTTTTTCTTCTCTGTGCGTAAGTGCATATACTTAATAATTGAAGGCATGCAAATACTAAATAGCGGTTCTTTTTTCCATTCATTTTAAATTTATTTTTTACTTCCGCCATCTGACACTAATACTCTCTTCCTGACAGTTTTATAACCAATAATAGATAATTCCGTTTTGCCGCCATTAACTGTTTTGTTATTAAATATCGTTTGTCCAGCAGTAACAACAAAAGTAGTTTTAGATGTACCATTACTACGTTGGGATATCGTTGTAGTTGGAACATCTACAGTCCCGTCTGATTTACCTACATTATAGGTTGCAGGTCTTCCATCTGTACTTGTTCCATATTTTATTGTAACGTTGATAGTTCCTACATATTTTATTTTGGCTTCAGGAATTTCGTTCACAGGCTTGTATGTTGGCTTCTCAATAAAATCGTAAATCACAATTCTTTTACTTTTTGTATAGGAATCTTCAAATTTTTGAACCTGATTTAGCCACTCACCTTCCTGTTCGGGAGATAATTTCTTTTCAGATGGAGAGAAAAAACTTGCCCCATGTTCTAAAGAAAGTTTCATTTTTTTTATTTCATTCTCTATCCTTATCCTGTTAAGTTCGTCTTCTTTGTTTTCCATATTAATATAGGGGTTGAAAATTGGGATTTTCTTTTATCATTTCTAAGCATTTTTTGAGCGTATTTTTTTCAACTACTACGTGCCATTGACCTGTATGCCTTAAGTAAGAGAAGGTGTATTTGTTTTCAGAAATAAATTCTATCCTCACAAATTTAGTTTCAAATTCGTCCATCATTCTGTTTTTATATTCCGCTTTGTATTTTTCGCAGAAATAAAAATAGTTTTGGTACCATTTCGAGTATATATCAACAACGTAATTGTGCTCCTTATTTGGTTTTACTTTTAAGTGCTTTTTAAATTGCGCTATAAGTGGTTCAAAAAAAATGTTCACCGCATTTTTTTGTTCATCTGTAATTTTTATTTTTTTTGCCTTTGGTGGACTTGGTATCCAAATATATTTTTTTGCCATTGGTATTAATTGATATTATTTGAGTGCTGCTATAATTGTTTTCAAACTTTCGGTTACACTTTCCAAATTTTCCAAAATATCGTTTGCTAAAACATCGGGGTCGGGCAGATTGTCAAGGTCTGCCAATGATTTATCTTTTAGCCAAGAGATGTCTAAACTGGTTTTGTCCCTTGCAATAATTTCATCATAAGTAAATTTCCTCCAACGACCTTCAGGATTGCTGTCTGCGTTAAATACTTCTTTGCGTTTATGTCGGTTGGTGGGATTGTAACAAGCAATGAAATCTTTTAATACATCAATGTTTAACGGATTTTTCTTTAATGTATGATGAACATTTGTTCGGTAATCATATACCCAAATTTCCTTTGTCCACGGATTTTTGTTTGCCGGTTTATTATCGAAGAAAATAACATTTGCTTTTACACCATTAGCATAAAATATTCCTGTCGGCAAGCGAAGAATGGTATGCAGGTCGGTTGTTTCCAACAGTTTTTTGCGAACAGTTTCACCTGCTCCACCTTCAAATAAAACATTGTCGGGGACTACAACGGCTGCAAGTCCTGTTGTTTTTAACATTGTTCGTATGTGCTGAACAAAATTTAATTGCTTGTTACTTGTGGTTGCCCAAAAGTCCTGACGGTTGTAGGTTAAATCATCTTTTTCTTGTTCGCCCTCATCATTGGTAAATGTTTGGCTGCTCTTTTTTCCGAATGGCGGATTGGCTAAGATGTAATCGTAAGTAGTTGGAGAAGCTGCAATCAAAGCATCTGCGGGAGAAATAAAATTATCGCTATCAATGTCGCCAATGTTGTGTAAAAATAAATTCATTAAAGCCAGTCGCCTTGTTCCTGCTACAATTTCGTTTCCGAAAAAAGTTTCGAGTTTTAAAAATTTATTTTGCTCTTTGTCCAATTTGTGATTGGGTCCGATATAATCATAAGCAGCCAAAAAGATACCGCCTGTACCACAAGCAGGGTCGGCAATGGTTT
>DATLTG010000374.1:0-2274 GCA_035533735.1 Bacteroidia bacterium | reverse complement strand
AATAGATTCCTTTGCTGCCAAAGCAACAGCTAAACCTCCAATTCCTAAACCAGCAATTAAGGACGCTATATTTAGTTTAAAAACAGTTCCGAGAATAAAAAATATGCTTAAAATGACAACTATCAATTTTACCGACTCTTTAAGAAACGGAATAAGCTGATTGTCTATTTTTGAACCTTTTTTTAAGGCTCTGTATAAAAATTCAAGTCCCAAAAAATCAACAAAACGAAGCGTAATCCAAGTAATAGAAATAACAATTCCTATTTTAAAAACACCAAAAATAAGCATCCGAATACCAAAGAATTCTTTAGTTGCCAGTTGCCAATGTAGCGGAAATTGCAACTGATTAAAAGCCGCATAAAAAGTGAGAATAATTATAAAAAAACCAAATGGCTCTTTTAATAAGATGAACAATTTTTCTGAACTTACACCTTTTGAAAACCGACTAAGAAAACGAAAAACAAAACCAGAAATTCCTTTTGAGATTAAGCGTTTAAAAGATAAACCTGCAATAATTATCACAACAAAAAATAAATAGTTTTTGAGTGGATTTTCTAAAAAAGTAATATTTAAATAGGATTGAATTTGTTGCATTACATTATTTTTTTCAGTGCGATTTCAAAAGCTGTTTTCGCGATATTATTTTTCGAATTATTCGCACGATGCGATTCTTCCAAGGATTTTCTAATAGTTGCAGACACATCAGTAAAAATAGCGGCATCTGAAAGTTCCGCTTTACTTTGCATTAAATAAGCAAAAACTCTCGCCATTCCGCAATTAGCAATAAAATCAGGAATCAAACTAATTTTTGAATCTGTGTATTCAGCAATGGGTCCAAAAAATATTTCTTTATCGGCAAATGGCACATTGGCGCCACAAGCTATTACTTGCAGTCCGTTTTTAATTAACTTTTCGACTTCCTCTTTTTTAACTAATCGAGAAGCAGCAGCAGGAATAAAAATATCGGCTTTTACTTCCCAAATTTTTTGATTTATTTCCGAAAATGGAATGAGTTTTTCGTGTACTAATTTGTTATTTATCTTAGCTAAAAACAAGTGTTTCACTTCGTCAAATGTAAATCCATTTTCAGAAATTAAACCTCCATTTACATCAATAATACCAACAATTTTAGCTCCCGCTTGCGATAAATAATAGGCAGCCGCAGCAGCTACATTTCCCCAACCTTGAATAATTACTTTTTTCTCTTTTATATCGCCACCATAAACTGAAAAATAATTTTTTACCGATTCAGAAACACCAAAACCAGTTATCATATCAGCAACAACATATTTTTTTGTGATATCAGGCGAATACAATGCATCATCGATAACTTTTGAAACACCTATTCGCAACTGACTAATTCTCTCTTTTTTTTCGGTTTCACCTGATCCAAAATGTCCGATTACAACACCTTCTTGCGGATGTTGTAAACCAAATTCTTCGGTAATCGGAATTACTTCGTGAATTTCATCTACGTTCATATCGCCACCAGTTCCGTAATAATTTTTCAACAATGGAATAACCGCTTTGTACCATCTTTTTAACACTTCTTTTTTTCGAGGATCGGCAGGATCAAAATTAATACCCGATTTTGCACCTCCAATTTGCGGTCCAGAAACGGTAAATTTTACTTCCATTGTTTTCGCCAAAGATTCCACTTCACGTTTATCCAAGCCTTTTCGCATACGAGTTCCGCCACCGGCAGCGCCACCTCTGAGGGAATTGATAACCACCCAACCTTCCGCTTCTGATAGCGAATCTTTCCATTCAAAAACTATTTCTGGGCGTTTATTTTCGTACTTCTCAATTAAATCTTTCATTGGAATTTTTGCTAATTTTTTACAAAATTAAGAGGATTGTTTTAAATGACTAATAATAAAAGTTAAAAAATATTTGATAGATATTATTTTTTTTTTTTGAATTTTTGTATAATTGTTGTCGAAATTAAATTCGTTTTTTTAAGAAGTTCAAAATTTGGATAATAAATTCAGCAATGAAAAAAGCAACAAGTTCAAAAAAAAGTTCGCCTAAAAAAGTAAATAAATCGGGACATTCCGATTCGGACGAATTAAGGAAACCGGCTAAACTAAAGCCGTTGAAAGACAAAGAGAAAAAGAAAAATTGGAAAAACTCAATCGGTAGCGATGAGGAAGAAGATTTTGAAGCAATGCCAGATGAAGATATAAAATTTGATGATCTTCGAGGAAGTTTGGATGATGACGATGAAGAAGATGCTCCTTTTTTTGATGACGATTTCTAATTAAAGAGGTTTTT
>DATLTG010000373.1:0-3623 GCA_035533735.1 Bacteroidia bacterium | reverse complement strand
TCGGCAAGTACTTGGAATCCGGTTGGTGTTCCAACTTCTGGAGACAGCGTTACTATTTCAACCGGCACAACGGTTACAATGGACAAAAACAATGCTACTTGCAATTATTTATTAATTAAAGGTACAGCCGAATGGAATTTGGCAAAAAAAGTAGATGTAGGAAGCGGTGGTATTACACTTGATAACGCCTTACTAACATTTTCGGGAACGATAGGAACTTTAAAAACAACTGGAGATTTACGAACCGTTGGAGATACTTCCACAATTAATGGCGTAAAATTAGAAATTGGTGGTTCAACAATAGTAAATGCTGGTGCCGTTTTTAAAACTACAGCTACAAATGGTGCTAAACAAACCAACGATTTAATTGTAAATGGAAGTTGGGATTGTTTGGTAAGTGATGCTTGGAAAATTGATGGAAATTTAACATTTAATGGAACCGCTTTTGTTTCTGGAGGAGGCACTTATTCTTTTACAGGAAGCAATAAAACAATCAGCGGAAATCCAATTACCATTGATCGCATAAAAATTGACACACTTGCTTCAGTAACAAACACCACTTCGCTTACTGTTATAACTGATTTAACCGGATTGGGTACTTTTTCGCAAGGCGCAAATAGCACATTAAATATTAGCACCACTTCCTCTCATTTTAAAATAGCCCATTTTAACGCTTCCGCGAATGGAAATACATTTATTTATGATAGAGATGGTGTTCAAAAAATTGAACAACCCAATGATGGTGCGTATTATAATTTGAAATTGGAAGGAACAAATACGAAATCAACAACAGGCACTTTAAAAATAAATGGCGATTTAACTATTCAAAGTAAATTAGATGTTACGACAAATAACGATTCTATATTATTGGATGGTAATTGGACGAATAACGGAATTTTTGATAAACGGAAAGGAATTGTTTTTTTAAATGGAAATAGTACGCAAGAAATTTTCAATGCAACGAATGAATTTTTTTACAAATTAATTTGCAATGGAAATGGAACAAAAATGCTCGCTTCTGCCATTTCTGTTGATAGCACTTTAGAAATAAATTCGTCCTGCAGCTTAGATGTTGGAACTGGAAATTATCAAATTACATTAAAAGGAAATTGGATTAATAATGGAACATTTAATGCCGAAAAAGGGAACATATTATTAGATGGAAATGTGGCTCAACAATTAGGCGGAACAAACTCTACTTCATTTTATGATATTGATTTGAAAAATACAGCAGGCACTTACATCGCTAATGCCGAAAATTTATTAGGCACATTAACGCTTACAAAAGGAACGTTTACAACAACCGGAAAAACATTCACATTAACTTCAAATGCTAATGGAACAGCAAGAATAGCAAGTATTCCTTCAGTTGCTGATTTTATAGGAAATATAACGATGCAACGTTACATCCCAACTGGAGAAAATGGGTGGCGATTTTTAGCTTCCGCAGTTAGCGGAGCAACACTTCAACAATGGGCAAATTGCTTTGCTACCAGCGGTTTTACAGGCTCTACAGATCCAAGTAATTCATTTACTTCTATTTATAGATATGATGAAACCAGCTTAGGTAACTTTTCAAATGGCTACGTAGCTGCAACAAATGTTACTAATCCTATTTTAAACACTGGAGGATATTGGTGTTATGTGGGACCAACGCCTTTAACGATAAAAGTTACAGGTACACCCAATAAATTTACCCAAACCTTCTCTCCTACTTACACAGCAAGTACAGGCGCTTCACAAGATGGTTGGAATATGATTTCGAACACGTATCCTTCTGCCATTGACTGGGATGCAAGTGGCTGGACAAAAACAAATATCAACAATGCTATTTATATTTGGAATTCGCAATTGCAACAATATGCCAGTTACGTAGCGGGTGTTGGAACAAACGGAGGAAGCAATGTGATTCCTACTTCGCAATCTTTTTGGGTGCAAGCAAATGCTAGTAATCCTAAATTAAAAATGAAGGAAAATGTTAAAACAGCCGCTAATCAAGCATTCACAAAAATTAACGCGCTCAATAATACAAGTAATCAAAAAATACATTTAAGAATAAGTGGTAATAATTTTAGTGATGAAACATATATTTTGTTCAATAGCAACGCAACTAAAGCATTCGATAGTTTGTACGATTCTCGCAAATTATTCAGCACAAATACAGCTGTGCCAAGTATTTCATCGCTTTCTATAAATGCTGATTATGCGATAAACACTTTGCCTGAACTCGATTCTTCCATTTCCATTCCTATTCGTGTAAAGGTTGGTACAAGCGGCATCTACACAATAAGCTCAGATAATCTTACTAATATTCCTGCAAGTTCGTGTTTGGTTTTAGAAGATTTATTAAAAGGAACTTCAACTGATTTAAAATCAACAAACAGCTATACTTTTAGTATTTCCGATACTACCAAAGATCCTCGTTTTTTACTTCATATTTGTTATGATTCGCCAACTTCTGTAAATGCAATTGCTCCGCAAAATAATTCCGTTCGTTTATTGACTTCCAACAATAACTACTCTTTACAATTTTCTTTTGACAAAGTTTCGGATGTTGCCATTAACGTAATAAATATGTTGGGACAAAAAATAATTTCCGATCAACACCAAAAAGTTCAGAATAATACAATTCCATTAAATTTTCCTTCAACAGCCAAAGGAATTTATTTTGTTCGAGTGCAAACTGACAATCAATCCTTTGTATTTAAAGTGTTTCGATAAAAATGAAAAACAATGTTTAAAATCCGACATCTACTATTTTGTAATTTGTATTTTAAGATTTCAGCAATCCAATAGTTCAGAAATTTTTATTTCTAAATATTTTCTTAAAAATCAGTATTTTTGGGTTTTCAATTAATCCCTCGTTTTATGAAATTAAAAAGAAGTTTATTTTATATCTGCTTGTCTTTATTGATAAGTGTTTTAAGCACCGAAAAATCTTTTTCTCAAATATACAATCCCGTAAAATGGGAATTCAGTGTAAAAAAAATCAGCGATACGCAAGCTGATCTCATCATAAAAGCAAACATTGGAAAAGGCTGGCATTTGTATTCGCAATTTATGAGCGGAAAAGATGGACCAATTCCAACCACATTTACCTACAATCCTTCTGATGATTACATGTTAGATGGAAAAACAAAAGAAAGCAAAGTCATTTCAAAATACGAACCGGTGTATGGAATGAATTTGAATTATTTTGAAAACAGTGCCACTTTCACTCAAAAAATTAAAATAAAAACAGACAAAAATTTTAGTGTAAAAGGAAAATTAAATTTTATGGTTTGTAATGATTCCATGTGTTTGCCGCCAAAAGATGCAGATTTTTCATTCGACATTAGTGCGCCTAAAACAAAAACTTCGGATGCAAATCCGAAACAACCTGCAATAAATAATTCATCTGATACTGCAAAAATAAAATCCGCAACAACTGTTGTAACTGCATCTTCAGATACTATCAAAAAAAATAATTCGGTAAATTCCGATTCTGTTTCAACTACAACAAACACAAACAACTCCTCATTTACAAATGCTTCAACGGCTCAAGCACCAGGACTTTCGGGGTGGTTAATTTTTATATTAGGATTTTTTGGCGGCTTGGCAGCTTTAATTACACCTTGCGTTTT
>DATLTG010000372.1:0-10543 GCA_035533735.1 Bacteroidia bacterium | reverse complement strand
ACTACGCGATCCAAAAGAACAACCAAACCACCAACACCACCAACTGGCAAAAATATAGCTTGCTGTTAAAAATAAAATTCCAATTATCCAACCATTTGACACTGCTTTTTTTATCATCCAAAAAATACCGAAAATACTAATAAGTAGAAGCGGAGCGTACAAAAATAATCCATTGTTAGTGCTAAACCAAAGTTTAATAAAATGTGGATTTTTCCAATAAATAAATGATTCGTTGGAATAAGAATACGTGATGAAACGATGAAAAGTTTGTTTCCAATATATCATTTGTGGAATGGCTATAAGTATCGCTGCTAAAAGCATCCATAAAAAAAGCTGGAAATTGATTTTTAGAAAAGCTATTCTTTCACGTAGTTGTTTCCAAGAAAGTAAATTATAAAATAAAAAGAAAAATAAAACAATAAAATTTGTAGGTCGAATAAAAACCATCAAAGCAAAGGAAAATGCAATTCCGATGCTGTTTTTTGTGGTAGGTTTTTCGTAAAAAAACGGAATTAAATACAGAAAAAAGGAAAGCAGAAAAAAGGAGTAAACATGCGACATTCCTTGCGCATCAATGGAATAATAGTACAAGTTTGTTCCAACAAAGAATGCTAAAGTGGTAATAAAAGATTCGATAGGAAGATAAAAACGGTTTAAGAAATAGTAAAGAAAAAATAATCCTAAACAAGCATAAAAAATGCCCGCCATCATCACAGACCAATGATATATTTTGGAAAAACCATCGGCTTTAAATCCTAATAGTGGTGCTAAATAATTTGCAGTTATAAAAAACGGAGTTTGCATTAAAGCAACACCACATAAATATTTAGTGTGAATTTTATTACTTGCTTTATCATAATAAAAACCATTTCCAGTAATTGTATCTTCATTAGCAGGAAAATCTTTTGCGTTGTTTCCGTAAATATACCACATTGGTAAATAAACATAATAACCGGCAGCATCTGCCCAAATTACACTGTGATAATTATTGTATTTATCGTGGCTGTGCATATTAAAAGCCAAGAAAATAGAAATCGGGAATAATATTAAAATGAAAAACTTTCCGAGATATGATTTTAATTTATTCAAAAAATAAAAATTTAATGCTGAACAATTATTTTTTGTGTTTCGATAAAATTGCCATTGCTGATTTTTACTAAATAAATGCCCGAAGGTAAATTAGTTGTTGCAACAGTAACATTCGCTAATCCATTAGAATCAGGTAAAATACTTGGATTAACTTGTTCAATTTCTTCTCCTAAAGTATTATAAAGTGTAATCGAAATATTTTTTTCGGAAGCAATATAATTAAATGTTAATCGGCAATAATTGCTGCAAGGATTTGGATAAGCCAAAATATTATTTTTTGAAACAATACCATTTTCATTCACTCCAACTAAAATAATTCCAGTTGCAGTCCCATTACTGTCTGTTTTGATGGTGTAAATATTTTGAGGTCCGTTTCCGTAACTGGCAGTTTGTCCGGTCATTATAAAACCGTGATCTTTTGTATTATTGATGCAATATCCGATATCGTCATATATTCCTCCGTAGGTTCTAGAGTTAAGAAAATAATTGCCGCTTGCTACTTTATAAAAAACGTAATCTTTCATTCCTTGCCCGAAACTTTCGGTATATCCAAAACAAGCAAAATTTCCGTCAGGAGTTTGGATAATTGAATAACCTACATCATCTGATGTTCCACCTCTTGTGGTTGTCCATAAAGTATCTCCGTTATTATTACTTCTGATTATATAAATATCTTTTCCATTCAGATGTGTATTTGTATAGCCTACACTTATAAAACTTCCATCGCTTGTTTGTTGTCCCGAATAAAGTGCTTGATCTAAGGTATCACCAACAGTTTTTGTCCAAAGTGTATCTCCTAAACTATTTGTTCTAATCAGGTAAGCGTCTAATCCTCCTGCTCCAAATGAGTTTGTAAAACCTGTAATAAAATAACCGCCATCGGTATTTTGCCAAACCGATCTACCTTCGTCTTGTCCGCTGCCACCATACGTTTTTGTCCATAACGTGTCGCCTGTTGCATTTGTTTTTATAAGATATACATCTTCGTTGCCTTTTCCATAACTGTATGTTCCGCCAACAATAACATAACCACCATCGGTAGTTTGCTTAACTGAATAAGCAAAATCCCAATCCGTTCCTCCATAGGTTTTTGTCCATTGTAAATTTCCAATACTGTCTGTTTTTATTAGGTAAAAATCATAGCCACCAGCTCCAAAACTATTTGTATAACCAGCAATAATAAATCCAGAATCTTGTGTTTGATGTACACTGAAACCCATATCTACATTTGTACTTCCGTAAGTTTTTTGCCATTTAACATTTCCAAGTGAATCTAATTTGAAAAGATACACATCTGTACTTCCGTTACCAATACTACTTGTAGCACCAGTTACAATGTATCCTCCATCAAAAGTTTGTTGAACTGATTGTCCGTAATTATAGTTTATGCCGCCATCAACCACCTCAAATTTATTAATTTGGGCAACGTTTTTTAGGGAACATAAAATAAAAAATAAAAAAAATAATTTTCGCATTGTTTTCAAATTTATAAAACAGCTTTTCTTATTTTAACTAATTGAATAAGTAGATTTTCAAGATGATCTAAGTGCAACATATTTGCTCCATCTGATTTTGCATTTGCTGGATCTGGATGCGTTTCCACGAAAATTCCATCCACACCAACTGCTATTCCAGCTTTTGCGATAGTTGCAATTAATTCTGGTTTTCCTCCCGTAACACCTGTACTTTGGTTAGGTTGTTGTAAAGAGTGAGTAATATCAAGAATAACAGGAACATTATTTTTTTGCATTTCAGGAATACTGCGATAATCTACTACCAAATCATGATAGCCAAACATAGCACCGCGTTCGGTTAGCATAATATTATTGTTTCCCGCTTGACGAACTTTATCTACAGCAAATTTCATAGATTCGGCAGAAACAAATTGACCTTTTTTTATGTTCACAAATTTTCCTGTTTTAGCTGCTGCAACTAATAGGTTTGTTTGGCGACAAAGAAAAGCAGGAATTTGTAAAACGTCCACATATTTAGCTGCCAAAAATGCTTCTTCTTCTGTGTGAATATCTGTAACTGTTGGTAATTGATATTTTTCGCCAATTGTTTTAATAATTGATAATGCTTTTTCATCTCCAATTCCGGTAAATGAATCCATACGCGAACGATTTGCTTTTCGGTACGAAGCTTTAAAAATAAATGGAATTTCGAGTTTGTCGCAAATCGTTTTTATTTTTTCTGCAATAGCAAACGTAATTTCTTCGCCTTCAACAACACAAGGTCCAGCTAAAAGAAAAAAATTATTTTTCGAAACGTATTTTATATTTTTAATATTTTCAATCATAATCATTTAAAATATTTGGTAAGTTGAACTTGCATTTCGCCTCCTGCTGTTGTGTTTGGTAAAATAAAACCTTGTATGTCGTTACTTGCAAAAGTAAGTGAAAATTGGTGTTTAAATTTTGCTGCAATTCCCAATCCATAACTCATAAGTCCATATCCTCCATAGGAAATACGTGATGTAAGACAAAAGTTTTTAGTGAAAAAATAATTTCCGCCAATGTAATAACACAGCTTATAATTGGCATTAAAAATATAGTTAAAGCCTTTTGTAAATTGAAATTTTCCGTAATTGGTTGTTGACGAAACATCTAATGTTGCCGGCAATGTAGTTGAAAAAGATTCTTTTTTTAAAGCGGTTAATTTTTTTAAAATACTGTCTTGTTGGGCAGATTCAAAGGTGGCACTTTTTAAATCATAAATATTATTGATTTGAAAACCATCGTAATGAAAAACAGAATCTTGTTGATAAGCTAATGCGTTTTTATTCCATTTAATGGCTCCGATATTATTTACATGAATAGTAATAGAACCTTTGTGTTTTAAGGTAATGTACGACATATTAATGAATAAATTAACAGCTGCACCAATTCCATTGACGCTTCCAAATTTCTTTTTTGTTGTATCCGATTGATTCATCATAACAGATGTATTCAAATTGAGATATTGATCATTTATATCGGTATATAATTGTGCTGTTTGTGCGGTAATAGAAGTATTTTCTTGACCGTTTAATAATGCGATACTTGCACCATAAAAGATAGATTTGTTGGTTGTATCTTCTGAAAAAAACATTTTTTTTACGATGCCAAATTCTACTTGTTGGTATTTCAATATATTGAGATTGAAATTATCGAAATTGGCTGTTTTTCCTTGATATTGCTTGTTTCCATAAAAACCAACATTAAATAAATCGGCTGAAAATTGTGTATTGAAATAAAGGCAATTTTTATATCCGATGAAAAATTTTTCTTCTTTTTTCTTGCTATAAAATGTGTAATACATCCCGTAATCGGCATCGCCACCAAAACGATTAGTACTTTGCAATCGATTGCTTACACTTTGTTTTATCGAATTACTCAAATAGCCGCTCATTAAAAATGTATTAAAAAAACGATTGGTAATTGCATTTGAATTGTAATTATACTGTCCGTAAAATTCAATAGCTCCCTTTATACTATCGTTGGTACGATTGATAAAAAGAGTATCGAATTGCGCTTTTGCACTTATACAATTTAAAAAAATAAATCCTATAAAAATTACTCTCTTCACGTTTAATGTAATGAAATGGTATAATTAAAATTACCTGTCAGTTTCAAATCCATCGAATAATAACTATACAATTTTAGATATGCCGGTTTATTGGAAGTATTAAAAATACTTTTCACAATTATTTTTTTTGTGTTTTGTAATTCAGTCATTTTAGCACTGCTCAATGGAATGGAAAGTGCTGTCATTAAAGGCGAAATTACAATGTTAGAAGAATTGAGTGGAGCCGGATTTATAAAATTATTCGCACAAAGTGAATCTACAATTTGATTGTTTTGATTAAGTAAATAAAGTTGCACGTACGCACTAAACGGAAATCCATTGTTTGCCCATAATGTAAATGTTCCATTGTTCAGATGGCTGTTTCCGCTTGGTGGAGAAAAATTAGTATTTACTGTATCTTCTAACGTTAGGTTATTCGCGACAAGCGCAAGTGGAACTTGAATATCAAGGTTGGCAGTTATGGTATGTCCTGCATACATAAAATCATTGGAGCCGGAAACATTTCCAAGAGGATTGGTCATAATTTTTATTCCGTAGCCAAATTCATTCGGTAAATTACCAATTAAATTGGTGATATTAGAATTTGTATTGTTCATAGAAACAGCATAAACACTTGCATTTACTGGGTTTGACGGATTTCCTGTTTCGGTAGCGCGATTAATATTTATGGCAGAACCTATAACGGAATTAACCAATGGAACGGTGCTGCTGGAATGTGTATTTATAGATGTCAGCGAATTAATATTTGCAGTGGCATCAATGCCAAAACCATTATTAATAGTTAAAACCATACTGGCGTTTTGCAACTGAATGTTTCCGTTGGTAATACGACTAAAAATAGTTACTCCTGTGGTTGCCGGACCTACATTAAATGTTTGCTGACCAAAATAACCGCGTGCATAAGAAGGAACTATTTGATAATAGGTATTACTTATAATAATAGAATCAGCTGGATAAACAGCAACTCCGCTTACTTCCGAAGCATCTAAACTTGCTTGCATACTACTTGTTATCGTGTTCACCGAATTTTCATTTGGTCCTTTTAAATCAATTTTATAATTGGCTAAACTGTAGGTGCCACTATAAACACCCGGAGTTGTTGAGGTTGCTGCCGGAACTTGAACCGAAATACTAAAAGGAACTCCGTTTAAAGTGGCAGAAGGAATAGCATACGTGTAATCAGTAATTCCTTTTACATAACTTTTTATACTGAAAATAAATGAACCAGATTTTATAGCAGTGTTTGTTAATTCAACTCCTTTTAAACTATATCTTGTTGTTTGAGGTTGGTTTACGATAAGTTGCCCAGGAGAAAAGGTAAAACTTCCGGAAGGTAAATTGTAATTGTATTTGGTGGTTGTATCTGGAATATTCAATAAACTGTCGGTTGAAAAATTATATAAATTACTATTATAAACAAGCGTCAAAGAGCTGTCTGAGTTTATGTGAAGTAAAGTGTCTGAAACTAAATTGTTAATGTTTAGAGAGGTTTTTACTAATGGAGCAGCGATGTCTGTATCCCACGAAGGCTTGCCGTATTCTTTGTTACACGCTGTAAAAAGAATAGCAACAATTGAGAAAAAAAATATTTTTTTTAGCTGATTCATAATTTATTGATAATTCAAAGATACATAAATAGCGTAATTGTAATTTATATTTTATAAAAATCGCGTATATTTGCAATTGAAAATTTATTGATACTATAAACATGTTTACAAGAAAATTTTTTATTTCTTGGTTGTTTTCTTCCATTATAATGTTCTCGGCATTTTTTTTATGGCACGGGGTACTTTTAAACGATTTTTCCCACTCTCCTTATCCAAAAGATATTTTTCTTACAGTTTCGTCTTTAGTATATTTAATAATTGGATTTGCTTTAAACAGTGTATATGATTCACGTTTATTGGAAAAGTTTCCTAAAAAGCCACGTTTAAAAGGCGTTGTTGTTGGTGCTGTTTGTGGTATTTTTATATATTTTATGTCCGTAGTAATTGGCGTTTCATTTAACGGACAAATGACTTTTATGAATGTGGTGGTCAATATTACTTGGCAAATGGCGGAACAAGCTCTTGGCGGACTCGCTATCGGAATTGTTCATATTTTCGCTTTCAGAAGAAATCCTTTTATTGGATAAAATTACTTCACTACTCATTTCCCTTTACAACATCCAATACTAAACTACAATAAAATATTGTATTAGGAGTTTGCGACACAACTAACAGTGCGCTGTTTATAAGTTTACCCAAAGGTAGCTGTTAGCGACTTGAATGTGTAAGTAATTTAGCATCGTTTTTAAATTAAAACCCAAACGCTATGTTTCATTCAACCCTTTTACAAATTGTTAGCTCGCCTGCTGTAACTGATACTTTACATAAAGCGGCAACATTGCCAACTACTGCAACTCCTATAAACGGAGCGACAGGCGAAAATACACTCTCATTATTGCAATTAATTATGAAGGGTGGATACATTATGGTTCCGATTGGAATCTTATCTGTAATTGCTATTTATTATTTGATTGAGCGTTTTATTTGCATTAAAAAAGCATCAAAATCAGATGATAATTTTATGAATAATATTCGCGATTTCATTCACAACAATAATATTGATGCGGCAAGAGCATTTTGCAAAAATTCAGCTTCTCCACAAGCAAAAATGATTGAAAAAGGAATATTGAAAATGGACAGACCTTTAAAAGAAGTGGAAGAATCGATGGAAAGTACCGGAAAAATGGAGATTTATAAACTCGAAAAAAATCTCAATATTATTGCCATCATTGCAGGTATTGCGCCTATGTTTGGTTTTATCGGAACCATTATGGGAGTTATAAAAATATTTTACAATATATCTTTGGCAGATAATATTAGCATTGGTTTGATTGCTGGTGGTTTGTACGAAAAAATGATTACCAGTGCAGGCGGATTAATCGTAGGTATTTTTGCTTTCATAAGCTATCATTTATTAAATATGATGGTGGAAAAAATTTCGCAACGGATGGAGCGTACTTCTTTTGAGTTTATTGAACTTTTAGAAGAACCTAAAAAATAATTTTTCCGGAATTACTAATTTAATTTTACTAAAATGCAACTAAGGAAAAAAAGCAAATTTTCAGCTCACGTAGAAACATCATCACTCAATGATATTATGTTTTTTCTTTTGCTGTTTTTTTTGATTGTCTCAACGCTTGTAAATCCCAGTGTTGTAAAGTTGACGCTGCCAAATTCCAAGCATTCCATAAAAATGAGTAAAGAGCAAATTACGATTGATGTAACCAAAGATTTGCAGTATTATGTAAATAACAAGCCGGTTCCTTTTACTGATATTTCAACAGTACTTGCATCTAAAATCGCAGGCTTATCTGAACCAACGGTAGTTTTACGTTTTGATAATTCTCTTTCAGTTCAAAATTTAGTGGATGTATTGCAAATTGGCAACAACTTAAAAGTGAAAATGATTTTGGCAACAAAATCTTCTGAAAAATAAAATGGTAAGCAAAGCAGAAAAACAAAATAGAAGTTGGGCACTTATTGGAACTATATTGTTTCATGCTTTGGTATTTCTGTTTTTGTATTTATATGTTATTGTTACACCTATTCCACCTTTCCCAACAACAGGTAGCATAGGAATGGAAGTAGATTTTGGAAATAACATCAACGGAAGTGGACATACCGAAGCAAACGGAATGGGCGATGTACACAAAAACGATAATACACAAGCGCAGCAAACACCTTCTTCAAATAAAACAAGTGATAACAACGTAGCAACAAGTGATGTGGAACCAAGCATTAATTTAAAGGCTACGAAGGATAAAAAACATTCTGTAAAAACAACTACTACACAAAATAAAGTTCAACATCCCAGCAGTGATTTAAACAACGCGTTAAATAAATTTAAAAATGATAAATCGAACGGACAAACGGGTGGTGATGGAACTTCAAATCATTCGGGAAATGCAGGAAATCCGGATGGAAAAACGCCCGGAGAAGGAAATGGAGTAGGGCAGGGTGGTCCGGGTGGAACAGGATATTCCTTATCAGGAAGACACATGACACACATTCCATCTGTTAATTCTAACAGTCCGGAATCCGGTAAAGTAGTTGTTAAAATTATTGTAGATGAAAATGGAAATGTAATTTCTGCTGTTCCGGGTGAAAGAGGTTCTACAACTACCAGTTCCTTACTTTATGCTAAAGCTAAACAAGCAGCACTATCTGCAAAATTTAGTCCGAGCACCGATGGTGCGCAAGAACAAGAAGGTACTATCACTTTTATATTTATTCTTCATTAAAAATATTTTTTCGAGATTTTATGATGAACTACCAACAAACGTTGGATTATATGTACGAGCAACTGCCTATTTTTCAGCGAATAGGAAGTGCCGCTTACAAAGCCGATTTAACCAATACGATTGCTTTATGTAAGCTGGTTAAAAATCCGGAAAAAAAATTCAAGTCTATACACATTGCCGGAACCAACGGAAAAGGCTCTACATCACATTTAATAGCATCTGTTTTACAAGCTCAAGGTTATAAAACCGGTTTATATACTTCGCCTCATTTAAAAGATTTTCGGGAACGAATTAAAATAAATGGAAAATTTATTTCTAAGAAATATGTGGTTGATTTCGTTGAAAAATATAAAGATGGCTTTGAAAAAATTAAACCATCTTTTTTTGAGATGACGGTCGCTTTGGCGTTTTCTTATTTTGCAGATAAGCAGGTGGATATTGCTGTTATTGAAACCGGATTAGGTGGAAGATTAGATTCCACGAACGTAATTCATCCTGAACTATCCATAATTACAAATATCAGTTTTGATCATACTTCACTTTTAGGAAATACACTTGAAAAAATTGCTGTTGAAAAAGCCGGAATTATTAAACCAAAAGTGCCTGTTATTATTGGTGAAACACAAAATGAAATAAAAAATATTTTTGTAGAGAAAGCAAAAAAGTCACATTCGAAAATCTATTTTTCAGATAAAAAATTCCGAGCAGAAAGTATTGCATATTCAACCAAACATCAATTGTTTAATGTGTATCGAAATGAAAAATTATTTTTAAAAAAAGTTTCCTGCGAATTATTAGGAAGCTATCAGCATAAAAATTTACCGACCGTTTTTAAAGCTGTTGAAGTATTGAATGAAAATAAAATCGCAGTAAGCGAAAAGGCTTTGTTGAAAGGCATTTCGGGAGTGGTTACCAAAACAGGATTATTAGGAAGATGGCAGATTTTAGCTCGTAATCCATTTGTTATTGCAGATTGCGGACATAACGAAGCGGGGATAAAAGAAGTGCTTTTGCAAATTAAAAATACTCCTCATAAAAAGTTGCATTTTGTAATAGGAATGGTAAATGATAAAGACATTAATTCAGTGTTGGCATTATTACCCAAAAATGCGATTTATTATTTCTGTAAGGCGAATATTCCCAGAGCCTTAAACGAAAAGGAATTACAACAAAAAGCAATGCAGTTTGGATTGAAAGGAAATGCGTTTACAACAGTCTCCGAAGCCATAAAAGCCGCGAAAAAAAATGCTTCCAACAAGGATTTAATTTTTATTGGCGGAAGTACTTTTGTGGTTGCCGAAGCTATTTGATAAAGTAATTAAGAAATTAGGTGATGAAGAAAAGCGCGTCCTTCTGGACTTGATTCAGCATCTGCACGAAGGCATCAACTATTGATAATTACATCTCACGTTCGCGGATAGGTATTCTTGTTTCGGGAATACCTATTATTAAAACAAACATACCTATTGTTGAAACAAACATAGTCAAACCTGTAACTGAAATACCTATTATTAAAGCAAACATAGTCAAACTTGTAACTGAAATACCTATTGTTGAAACAAACATAGTCAAACTTATAACTGAAATACCTATTTGGAA
>DATLTG010000371.1:0-8550 GCA_035533735.1 Bacteroidia bacterium | reverse complement strand
CCTGTACTCCAGCTATAAGTGCTGCCACCTGAGCCTGTCAATGTGGTACTTGTGCCTGAACATACTGTTGAGGTAGAAGCACTTGCAGTTATTGTTGGTAATGGATTAACGGTTATTGTTGAAGTGCTTGTATTGGAGCCACTTGAATTAGTTGCGGTTAAACTAACTGTATAAGTTCCTGCTGTTGCATAAGTAACAACTTGTGACGATGTTGTTGATGTTGCTGGTGTGCCATTCTGAAAAACCCAACTGTAACTCGTTGGACTGCCAGTGGATGTGCTTGTATAGGTTATACTCGATCCTGCACATACTGGTGAACTTGTTGTTGTGTAAGACGCTGTCGGTGAACCGCTTGATGCTGCTATTTTCAGATTATCTATTCCAACATCATTAACGCCTTTGTCTGTAACTATAAAACGAATAACACTTGCAGCTGAAGTGACCGTTGTAGTTACTGTTTCGGTTGTCCAACTTGATACTTGAGCTGGGATGCTAAGTAAAGTAGTTGGAAAAGTAGCTCCACTATCTGTTGAAAGTAACACTTGAAAAGCAAAAGGAGAGACTGATAATTCATTATGAATATAATCAAAGCTAATTGTTTTAGAACCTGAGGCAGAAAGATTTACATAAAGATCTAACGCTCCTGTTGAACCTGCAGGAGAAGGATCATTATGAAATCTGGCACTATAAGAGCCTGTTGATGCAACTGGCGTATATGCTCCTCCAGTTGTGGACGTCCAATCGGTTCCAGTATAATCATCTCTGTGCCAATAATCATTTCCATTGGGAGTAGTACCACCTACACTACTTGACCAATATTTATCAGGCACACGTTGAGCACCTCCACTACACGTGTCTGTTATCCAAGTATTTTCAAAAGAAGTAGAATATGGTAGAGTAGTATAAATATGTGAACAAGGAGTGGTAACACAAGGAACCAAAACATTAAATGCAGCTGTATTTCCATTAAAAACATCCATATCCACATTACCTGCGATTCCAGGAACAGTACCTGTCCAAGAGTATTGTTTAAAATCCCAAGTAGTCCAAACTCCAGTAGTTGCAGGAGGTGCGGTAGAACTTCCATCAGGATCTGCTATCCAAAGACCACAACTGGAAGCTACTGAACTATTTAGGTATCCTGCATAATTTCCATTAGTGTATAAAATGGGGGTAATTCCAGTTGCATTTTTTACTGTTGTTATCCATAATTGTACCCATGAAGTTAATTGTGAGCTTGTAAAATATGACGATAAAGAAGGTCCGCTAGAAGGATCTTCTAAATCTAATACTGGTGGCAAAGAACAGGAATTTATGTAAGTACCTGCAACACTCAAAAAATAATTTGCTTCCGCAGTTGCACTATTCGTTTCGGGATGAGCAAAATGATATGCGCCAATCACTACTCCTGCAGCAGTACCATTTACTTCGTTTGAAACAAATTCGGCATCAGTAGTTGACACACCTTCCGTAGCTTTAGCCCAAGCAAATGTATAACCTGCTCCTTTAACGGATGTCCAATTTATTGTACCTTGATAATGAGAAACATCAACACCAAGAATAGTTTGCGAGCGTACACTGCTAACTGAAATGGCAATAAATGCGATAAAGAGTAGCGTTTTTTTCATGGATTTTATTTTGATTGTTCTATTGTTTTTATACACTTCCAACCTTTTCCATTTATGTAATAAGATACTTTAAACACCTTATTTATATATTTCGGATTTATCTCAAACTTTTTATTTTTCTCAACGAGAATATCTTTGTAATCAGAATTTATTTCAAAACTCGTTTTCGACTTATCCTTTAAATTTTTTATCAACACAAATGACGTATTGCCAACTTTTATCATAAATTCGTCATTATAAGGTTTCACCGAAATAAGTTTTCCGGTAATTGATTTTGTTTGTGCAAATGCTGTTAGTCCTACAAAAAACAGTGCGACAAGAATAATAAATTTTGATTTTTTCATTCTATTTAAAATTAATTTTGATGCAAATTAATATTTTTTTTTAAAATACCAATTTTTTACACAAAAAAATTCTAATAAATAGTGGGTTCTTTTTCGGCAAGTTTATTTTTTTGACCTTGATAAGCACCTGAAAAATAAATAATGATTCTTAATCCGACAATGGTTTCGGTAGTATTTGCATTGGCAAAAATATCTGCGCCAATTCCAGTGTCGTACGAAAGTTTATGTATTAATTGTGCTTCGCCATAAATACCAAATGCAGAAGTAGAACTATAACCATAGTCCGAATAAATAACTGAATAAGAAGGTCCGATGAAATAAGCTAAATTAAATACTGCATTTTCATTTCGTTTACCATAACAAACATGAAACTGATTGTTGTTATATGAACCGAAAGCGTCTCCGGAAATTAGCAAACCCATTTGGAAATAATATTGTTGAATATGAAAATTATAATCTAATCCTGCTATAAATTGCGGTTTTGGAAGTGCCGAATTATAACCTTGTCCGCCACCAGCAGTAATCCAATTACTATAAACTTTAAAAATTTTATTATTGATAACGATTGTTTTTTTTAAATCAATAGTGTCTTTTTTTACAACAACATTGGAATGTTTTTTTATTGAAGAAGTATCTTTTTTTGAAATAGTATCTTGTGCAAACAAATTGATATTGCAACTTAAAAGAAGAAGTAACAGAAAAAATATTTTTTTAACTCTCTTCATTGAAAAAACGCCTCGCATCATTTTATCTTTTCGACATATTATTGAAAATAAAATCAAGCTTTTATTTTTTTTGAAAATATTTTATCAAAAAAATATTCCATTGACCTAATTATTTTTCGAAGTACATTATAATAAAGCGTAAACATAAGTCCTAACGACATCATCCAAATTACTAAAATATTAACCCAAAAAGTATTGTAATAATTGCCAAGAATTTTTTTTCGGGGAGCAAAAAATTGTGCATTTCCCAAGTCGGAATAAATGGGATCTAAAAATACCGGATCGGCATGTTGTATTAGCATTCCCTTTTCTTCCAAAATCTTATTCAAATCATTGTGATTGGTAACTAAATCAGATAAGTTATCATTTTCGTTTTCGTTTTTTAATTTTAAAAAGGCTTCTTTTCCTTGTGGAGTAGCGTTCCATTTTGTAATCAAATTATCTCGCTGATTGCTGGCATTATTCCATAATTGAATATAATAATCAGATATTTTTTTAAGATAGTCGCGCGTTACCGAAGCGATGTGTGTCGTAAAAGCAGTCGGAGTTAAACTGTCTAAATAATTAAACTTTATATCTACCGTATAATTCATTTCTTTGGCTATTTCGTGCTTTAATACCAATAAATTTTGCTTAACAACAGCGGCATTTGATGTATCTTTTAAATCATTTTCACATTCATCCACTTTTCCATTCAAATTACTTATCCAATAATCTTTTTTGAAACTGGCAATACTCATGTATTTATCGAATTTATACAATGGTTTTTCATACGCGTTATCCATAAATTGATCCACCGCTAATGCTTCAAAAGCCCAACGCGATGTCATCACTTGTCCGGCAAAAGGCACTTCATTTTGTGATGTAATACTCGGATTTAATTTGTCGAATTTCACAATTACACCACTCAATAATAATTGAGGAATAATTAAAAAAGGAATTAAAATATAGATGGTAATTGCCGAATTAAAACTTGCCGAAATATTTAATCCAAGCATATTGGCAAAACACGAAGTAGTAAAAAGTACTAACCAATAATCGAGGTACATTCCGTGAATTTGCAACACAGTGTTTCCAACAATTACAAACAAAAATGTTTGTATGGCAGATAAAACAAACATAATTCCTATTTTCGAAATTAAATAACTGCCCTTACTTAAATTTAAAAACGATTCTCTTTTACGAATTTTTCGATCCCGAATAATTTCTTCGGCACTTACCGTTAAACCAATAAATAGTGCCACCACAACTGACATAAATATATAAGCAGGAATGTTTTCGTTTTCACGGAAAATGTATCCGGTTGTATTCGAAATATCGGTATTGTAATACTTTACTAAATACGCCAAAATAAAGGCAAGTAAAGGAGATTCAAATAAATTAATAATGAGGTATTGTGTATTGGTAAGTTTTGAAAGTACATCTCGTACAACAAAAACTTTTAGTTGTTTTAATTTGCTCGGAATTTTAAAAATACCGGCAGGAATTTCAGTATGTTCTGTATCGGCTTCCGAAATCTTGAGCTCAATTTCATTCTTATATTTTTCATTCCATTCCAATGGAGAAATTTTTCGATTGTATGTTAGGTTACCATATTCATCCAATACTTTCGCTTCAATAATATTAAAAATCTGTTCCGGATTTACGTTACCACAAACAACACATTCGCTATCATTGCAGTTTACGTGATTTACTATGGTTTTAAAATAGATAACGGCATCAACAGGATTTCCGTAATAAATAGGATAACCGCCAACATCTAAAATCATTAATTTATCAAACATTTTAAAAATTTCGGAAGATGGCTGATGGATTACGACAAAAATTAATTTTCCTTTCAATGCCAACTCTTTCAGCAAATCCATAATGTTTTCAGAATCCCTTGAAGACAATCCGGAAGTAGGTTCATCTACAAAAAGTACCGAAGGTTCGCGAATTAATTCCAACGCAATATTGAGTCGTTTACGTTGCCCTCCACTAATTTTTTTATCTAACGGACTGCCTACTTTCAAATCTTTGGTTTCATACAAACCAATATTGGCAAGCAAATTGAGCACTAATTTGGTAATTTCAAGATCGCTTAAATTTCCGAAACAAAGTTTAGCGTTGTAAAAAAGATTTTGAAAAACAGTCAATTCTTCAATCAATAAATCGTCTTGAGAAACGTGTCCGATTGCACCTTCAATTTTTAAATGTTCAGTATGAATATTAATTCCATTAATAAGAATTTCTCCTTTAGATGGTTTTTCATTTCCATTTAAAACATTTAGCAATGTAGATTTTCCGGCACCGCTTCCTCCCATTATTCCAATTAATTTTCCGGACTCTTCTGCAATATTAATATTGTGCAATCCAACTTTTCCACTTTTAAATTTATAGTCAATGTCTTTTGCAATAAATGTAATTTTAGATTTCGATTCATCACTCAAAAAGGAACTGATAATATCGCTGTAATATATTGGTTGCACTTTGGGACTTCGTATTGAAGAGCCTTGTGTAAGGATATAAATACGATCTCCTGTCATTAATTGTCCGTTCAAACTCAAGTCGCTTGATCCAAAATAACGAATCGCATACATCGTTACGCTCGGAATATTCAGCACTCTTAATTGTCCAGAAAGTGTTTCCGAATAAATGTGTTTGGTTTTATTTAATCGCGGATTTTTTACATTGTCTATAATGAGAATTTTATCGGAATCAGGAACCGTTTCGCTTCCCATTTTCACAAAACTCATGCAACGATTAAACTCTTCTTCTTCGATATTAAATGTTTCTGAAACAGTAAAAACAAATTCTAATTCTTGCGGACTAATTTCTTGGTTGGAGTTAACAAATTCTAATAATCGGATGAGCACAACAATTTTTTGTTTTTGTGTTAGTTCCGCATTTATTTGTGTGCAAATTCGTAAAACCTTAACAGAATTCATGGAAGTGCGTTTTTCACTTCCGTCTTTTCGCTTCGAAGTTTGGTGAAGTCCTTCTAAAAAATCATCAAAAATAACCAAGTACTGTTCTACTAATTCTTGGTTAAGTTGTTGTTTCAAAAACAATTGAACCACCTCTCGCCCATTGTTGGTAATGCCATCTACTCGCGCAATAATCGCGAACATTTGCATTAAGGCTTTCAGTATTCTTTCGCTCATTGATTACAGTTTACTATATTGATAAGGAGTTAAAAATATAAAAAAAAGACATCATACCAAAGTATCATGTCTTTTTTATGATTAAATTCTATTTTATTTTTTATTGCTTAAAGCCAATTAAAATAACAGCACAACCCGAACCTTGATTTGTTTGAGAATCTAAGTGCGCATCAATAGTACAATCAATTGTTGATGTAATTTTAAAATCCCAGTAAGCTGCGTTACTATAATCTTTGTTGGTAAACAATAAATTATGTTGGCTATCGTAAACCGAAAAAATTAAATTACCATCTGTTAATCCACTACAAGCAGCTATTCTGTATGTTGAACCGCCATAAAAGGTAGCGTGAAATTCAGCCGTTTCAGTTGAATTTAGTAAAAGTGCTCTGTATTGTTGACCGTCAGAGATAAAACCTGTTTGTAAATGTTTTGCACAAACAGTTGCGATTGTATCGCACTGTGCTGAGGCAAATCCCGCATATACGAGACCGCATGCCACTAATAAAAATTTTAAAATTCCCTTTTTCATATTAACCTACAATTTGTGTTCTGATTGATTGAATTTTTTGAGTTATTGCTTGTATTTGTTCTGGTGTAATTTTTACATCCGATTTGCTGTTAACAGTAGTTGTTTTATTAGGTACATCAACTGTTGGCGATACAAATTGGTAATCAATTTGAACCGCATCAAATAATTTTGATAAATCATTCAAATTATCCACTAATTTTTTTGAATCAGCATCATCTGCAGTATAAGGAGTTAGCATTGCTATTAAACTTTGCAAAGATGTTTTTTGGTCAGCAATTCGATTTTGAATTTCAGTTGTATTTTTTGTTTTCAATACATCCGTTGCGAAATTTAAACTTTCAATCCAACCACCTGCTAAAATTAAACCGCTTACATTGTTGCGCTGATTATTTTTTAAATAGGCATCACTTTCGCGATAAGCCACAGAAACCAACATTAATAAAGAATCTTTGTTCCCGATATTTTTTTGAAAACGATCTAAGGTTTGTTTGTCAAAAGCAGATGAAACACCTAAAGCATCTGCAAGTGTTTTTACCGAATGTAAATAAGCTATTGCATCTTGTGGTTGATCATACATGGTTACATAACCTAAATCGGCTCCGTAAACTCCCAGATTAATTGCCTTCTGAAAATTAGACGAGTAATTGGCACTTTTTGCTGCCGGATTTAAAATTGTTTTATCGTAAGTCGCTCCACTTTTTTGAATTAAAAATGCCGTTTGAATAGGCGATGGAATGCTAAATAAATGCCAGTTTACATTTACAACGGTTGTTTTATTACTGTCTATTTTAGGTGCTGTTGAAGCATCTGCCGATTTATCTCCGCTGCTTTTGCAGCCAAAAGATAAAACAGATACAGTTGCTAAAACAAATACCACATTTCTGATTGTTACTCTTTGTAATTTCATTTAGTAAAAGCGTTTTATTGTTTTATTTATGTAAGCAAATTATTTATTGAGTTTTCAAAAATAATACTTTTTTACTACACTCAGCAAAAAATAAATTTTTAACTCTGTTTCCTCACACAGATTCTGAATCAAGTTCAGAATTACATCCTATTTTAAAAAGATGTTAGATGAAGGATTTAAAAATCGTACATCCTACTTCTAAACTGTTTGCTGACAACACCAACAAGGGCAAAAACTAATCTATCCGATAAAACCCTAAAGGTTTTCAAAACCTTTAGGGTTTAAACACTAAGCTTCTTTACACCCTAAAAGGCTATTCTTAGGCACTAAAAGTGTATTCTTATGCCCTAAAAGGGCGTTTTTACACCATAAAAGGGCGTTCTTAGGCACTAAAAGGCTGTTCTTACGCCCTAAAAGGGTGTTCTTATGCCCTAAAAGGGCGTTCTTAGGCACTAAAAGGGTATTCTTAGGCACTAAAAGGGTGTTCTTACACCCTCTAAACATGAAGAAAGCCTCTAAAATCAGGGTTTTGCTGTGGGAGGTGGAGGAGTTTTCGTTTTAGTCCTTCCGGGAAACCGTTGGCTCAGATCCTCATAAATGACTCTTGCTCCCGGAACATCTTTTTGGGCTGCCACGTGCACCGATTGATAGAATCCTAAAATTGCGTTGAACGCCTCAACCCCTGCTTCCTGTTGTGTGTCATCTATTTTTTGAAGCAGCCCAGCCAACCATTGCTGAATGTCAATGAGGTCTTTTTGTAAGTTATAATCTTTTTCAATTTCAGCAAGCTTCACATATCCCGGCACTAATGTAGGGTTTGCATGTGCGTAACTGATGGCTTTGGCTATAAACGCCACTGATTTATCACCCAATTTCATTCCGCCTTTGCGCTCATCATTAGTGAGCGAAATAAGAAATGGTAATTTTGCTGCTATTGACTGAATAGAAGTGTGCACCGCAGTTTTATCTGCTGGCGCAATAACTGCAGATACTAAATTTTGTGTTGCCATAATTTTGAAAGTTTAAGGTTTAAATTTATTTATTGATGTTTATTTTTTTATTTTTTAGTATCTAACTTATAAGTTTTTTTATCGCTGTAGTACCACTTTTTTGAAGTAAACAGTTTGCGGTGTTTCCACTTTTACGCAATAAATTCCTGCTGGATAACCTGACAAATTAATGGTTGTTTGTGCTGAAGCGGATTGAGTTTGATACAGCTCTGCTCCAAGTGTATTATAAACTGTAATTGTATAAATTTTAGCGCTTTCATTCTG
>DATLTG010000370.1:0-4828 GCA_035533735.1 Bacteroidia bacterium | reverse complement strand
TCCTTCCAATTTTCAAGGAGGAGATGTTCACAATGCTCCAATGCCAGGTAATTATTTAGGAATTATTTATTCAGGAGGTCCTATTGTTCCTATTTTAATGACTATTGACTTGTTAGTAGTTGTTTTTTCTATTGAACGTTTTTTGACTATTAGTAAATCAAGAGGCGTAAATCGTTTAGAACCATTTGTAAGAAAAGTGAAAGAGTTGCTTTCAGCTGGAGAAATTGATTCTGCCATTTCGGAATGCGATACTCAAAAAGGTTCTGTGGCTAATATTATCCGTTCGGGATTACAAAAATACAAACAAGTAGAAAACGAACAAGGTATGGAAAAAGAAGGTAAATTAGCAGCTATTCAAAAAGAATTAGAAGAAGCTACTTCGTTGGAACTGCCGATGTTATCAAAAAATTTGGTAATTATTTCTACTTGTGCTTCCATTGCAACACTTGTTGGTTTGATTGGAACTGTAATTGGTATGATTAAAGCGTTTGCGGCACTTGCTCAAGCAGGTGCTCCAGATGCTGTAGCACTTGCAAGTGGTATTTCCGAAGCGTTAATTAATACCGCTTTAGGTATTATCGGTTCGGCTATTGCTATTGTGATGTACAATTTTTTCACAACAAAAATAGATACACTCACTTATGGTATTGATGAAGCAGGATTTAGCATTGTGCAAACATTTTCTGCTACGCACAAAAACCACGCTGTAAAATAATTTTTTCGATACATTAAAACATCATTAAATTATTAGAATATGCCTAAAATAAAAGTACCGAGGTCAAGCCCTTCCTTAGATATGACACCGATGGTGGATTTGGCTTTCTTGCTGGTAACTTTCTTCATGCTTACAACTAAATTTCGTCCAGACGAGCCTGTTGTAGTTGATATGCCTTCATCTGTTTCGGAAACAAAACTTCCTAATAATATTATGACAGTTACTGTTGATAGTGCAGGAAGAGTTTTTTATGATATTGACGGACAACAAGTACGTAAGAACTTATTGCAAAAAATGGGTGTTAAATATAAAATTTCATTTACACCTGAAGAGTTAGAAAGATTTGCAGTAATGACAACTTTCGGGATGCCGATTGCGCAGTTAAAAGGTTATATTGACGAATCGCAGGATCAGCGCAAAACATTTAATCAACAAACAAAAGGTGTTCCAACGGATTCGTTACACAACGAATTAGCGGATTGGATAAATTTTGGTCGTTATGCTGCCGCAGATGATTATCAAGCAAAAAAACAAGCAGGAAAACCCGTAAAAGACTTACGCTTTGCCATTAAAGGCGATGGACAGGCAAATTATAAAATAGTGAAAAAGGTAATCGATATTTTTCAAGATGAAAAAGTGAATAGATTCAATCTTGTAACGAACCTCAAAAAACAATAAATTAACCAAATTAAAGTTATTAAAGGGTAAATGGCTGAAGTAAACACAAGCGATTCTGGTGGCGGCACAGGTGGTAAGAAAGGAAAACACCAAAAAAAACGCGCCAAAAAATCTTCCACGAAGATTGACATGACACCGATGGTGGATTTGGCTTTTTTGCTCTTGACTTTTTTTATGCTAACTACAACGTTTAGCAAACCTCAAGTAATGGAACTGACAATGCCCATAAAAGACAAAAATGTGGATTCAACGAAAATTAAAAATTCGTTGGCTTTAACAGTAATATTGAGCGATCATAATAAAATTTATTATTACGGAGGAGAATTTAAGGACACTACTCAATTACATACAACGGATTATTCCAAAGACGGTATTCGTAAAATTTTGTTAGCGAGAAATAAATTCGTACTCGATAGTATTTCGATTATAAGCAAAGAACACGATAACAAACAAATTACAGACGCACAATTTGAGGATTACAAAGCAAAAGCGCAAGGTTCAAGAGATGCCTTATTTGTGTTAGTGAAGCCGGATTCGCTTGCTAAATATGGAAACGTAGTGGATATGTTTGATGAATTGAGTATTTGCAATGTGCAAAAATACGCATTGGTAAATCTGTATCCGGGAGAAAAAGAAAAGATTAAAAACTATAAACCGAACTAATCATGGAAAAAAACAGCAGGTTTATTCCAGACTGGAACAACGTACTTTCTGATGGCAGAAACGAAATGGTTTTTGATGGCAGAAATAAAGAATACGGTGCGTATGTTATCAGAAGAGCATATAATCGTATTGTGATTAAGGCTCTTATTATTGCCGTTTCTGCAATAATAGTATTAGTGGGTATTCCAATTATTGTACGGCTTATCGAAGGAGTGAATCTCCACGCGAATGAAGGACTGAAAGGAGTTGTAATTGTATTGCCACCACCACCTCCGGTTGATCCAAACAAAGTAACGCCACCGCCACCACCGCCACCGCCACCACCAGTGATGAAAACCATACAATTTACACCACCTGTTGTAAAGCCTGATGAGAAAGTGGTAGATCCTCCGCCTTCTCAAATAGATCTTCAGAAAACACAAGCTGGTGCAAAAACACAAGACGGTAAAGACACGAATTTATTGGCTCCAATAAATACGGGAACAGGAATTGCGCCTGCTGCACCGCAAAAGCCTTTTTTAATTGTGCAGCAAATGCCAACTTTCCCTGGTGGAGAAGCAAAGTTATTTGAGTATCTGCAAAATAATACCAATTATCCGCAAGTAGAAAAAGAAGAAGGCGTACAAGGAACTGTTTATGTAACTTTTGTTATTGGCTCTGACGGGAAAGTGCAAGATGTAAAAATTATGAGAGGTATTCCGAATGGACCTGGATGTAACAAAGAAGCCGTTAGAGTTGTACAAGCAATGCCTAATTGGACACCTGGAAAACAAGACGGAAGATCTGTTCCTGTTCAATACAGTTTGCCCATTAAGTTTATTTTAAGATAAATTGTCCAACTGGAAATTGCTTAGTCGAGTGCCGTATGTTTTTGGCATTTTTATGATAGCCTTTTACATAGCTTTTGGTATTTTTATACTTATAGATGGCAAATTTTTTTATTGGGTTTCGGAACCAAAACTTCACTTACTTTCTTCCATTGTTTTTGTTTATGCTGTTTTCAAGGCATTACGACTTTACAGAAAATTTAAGGAAGAACAGAATGTTGATAGTGAGCAGGAAAAATAAATTTCTCTACATTTGCGAAATGTCTTTTCAAAAAATAATTTTTTTTAGCAGTATTTTTCTCGCGTTGATTTTTATTTCAGGATGCAGCGATAAAAATAGTCCCACAGATACGCCTACTTCAGGTAAAATAAATATCAGTGTGGATGATTCTTATGAAAATATTATTGACGGAGAAATTCAGGTTTTCCAAGCTTTATATCCGTATGCGAAAATTAATGTGAGTTATAAATCGGAAGGAGCAGCAATAAAAGATTTGTTAGATGATTCGTCTCGATTAGTGATTGTGAACAGAGAATTATACCCAGCTGAAAAAAAATATTTCGACAACCTACATTTATTTCCAAAAACGACTGAAATAGCAGAAGACGCTTTAGCGATTATCGTCAATAAAGACAGTCCGGATACATTAATGACAGTGGATGAATTGAAAAAAATATTTTTGGGAACAGACAGCACTTGGCAACAAATAAGCAAAACATCAACAGGAAAAATTACCGTTGTTTTTGATCACGACAGTTCAGGAAATACGCGTTATATTCATGAAAAAATTGCCGATGGAAAATCTTTTTCAAAAAATTGTTTTTCATTAAAGTCTAATCCTCAGGTAATTAATTATGTAAAAAATACAAAAGGAAGTATTGGCATAATTGGTGTTAATTGGATTACTGGAAATGATAGTACTCAAATTAATTTTATGAAAGAAATTAACGTAGTGGCTCTTTCTTCTTTAGAAAATCCACAGCCTAACGATTATAGGCAACCTTTTCAAGCATATATTAAATTAGGAACATATCCTTTATGTCGAAAAGTTTATATAATAAGCAGAGAAGCACGTTGGGGACTTGGTTCTGGATTTTCAGCTTTTGTAGCCGGAGAAAAAGGACAACGTATTATACTTAAATCAGGACTTGTGCCAGCCATTGCACCAACAAGAATAGTAGAAATAAATACCAATTAATTTTTTATGAAAACAACATCCAAAAAAACCTTTTTAACTGCCACATTTTTGTTGGCTGTCAGTTTATTTTCATTTGCGCAAACATTAAATGATGCCATGCGTCTTACGGATAATGAGCAATTCAACAAAGCAACCACTTTGTTTAAGCAGTTGATAAAACAAAATCCGAATAATGGGGATGCCTATTTTTATTTAGGAGAAAATTATTTCGCTAATAAAAATTTAGATTCTGCAAAAATTGTGTACCAAAAAGGAGCAGATCTTGTTCCTGAAAATCCTTTGAATTACGTAGGATTAGGGAAAATAGAATGGTACGACAATAACGCAAAAGATGCACAAGCCAATTTTTATAAAGCACTCACAATTTCTAAATCTAAAAATGCAGTTGTGCTAATGAAAATAGCGGAAGCATATACCAATGCAGATACAAAAGATTTAGCGCAAGCAATGAAATTATTAACGCAAGCGCAAACCATGGCTCCTAACAATCCAGAAGTATATATTTTATTAGGAGATGTTTATTTGGCACAAGCAGATGGAAGTAATGCCGTTTCAGAATATGAAAAAGCAACCAATTTAGATAAAAAATCAGTCATCGGAATTTTGCGTTTAGGACAACTTTACGGACGTGCACAAAATTACAATTTGTCGTTTGATTATTTTAAACAAGCCAATGCAATTGATTCTTCGTTTGCGCCTGCTTATCGCGAAAAGGCGGAGCTTTTAGCACAAGCCGGACAGTTTGA
>DATLTG010000369.1:0-2831 GCA_035533735.1 Bacteroidia bacterium | reverse complement strand
ATCCAGAAGAAAGAAAAAACAGTAGAAATAAAAACGAAAATTATATCTTCACAAAACACAAAAAGCTCTTTCACTTATTGGTTCCTCTAAGGGGGGGTACCATGGATCGGAATGAGGGGGTACCATCATCGGAATAGACATGATCGAAAGCATAACGCAAACGATGAAGTAAAAACCATGCAGATTTTTGTGTTACTGAAATATCCTTTGCAAGTTGATGTGAAGAAATTCCTTTTTTGTGAGAAGAAAAAACATACAAAGCCATAAACCATTTTTGCAATGGAATTTTAGTATTATCAAAAATAGTTCCGGTGCGAACATTAAAATATTTCCCTGTGTTCTTACACTTGTATCTATTGTCTTTGCATTTGTAAACTTTAGAAGTTGCATCAAAAGGAGAAACGGGTTCACCATTCCATTGAAGCCTTTCTAAATGATCTATACAACTTTGTTCTGTTGGAAATGCTTTGATTAAATCAAAGATGCTTTTAAATTCTGGAAACATATACTTTACATTTATGGTGTAAAGATATGCTTACTTTTTAAATAAACAAAATTATTTGGTGTAAAAATGTATATCATTGCCTTTTATTTTGGTTGATGGAATATTTTTCGATTGCATTCCTGAAGATGTTTTGCATCTCTCCACCTTGCTGAGCCGCAAAAATGATTTCATCACAAAAAATATCTACCAATAACTTTTCAACTGTAATAGTAGGTACACCTTTAATTTTTTGCACCGGGGCTTCTGAAACTAATGATTTGATAATAATGACTTCTTTTTCCGAAGAAGCATAAAGACTCAGGATATTGGAAGATGGTTCAAGAAAAATATTTTTCACTTTATCTTTCAGAAAATAAAATACTGATTCGGTGGCTTCCTTATCAACTTCTACCAAGGTATAAAATCTTCCCGGCTGATGAACCATTAGTTCATTTAGGACGAAAGTATTCCAAATACAACTTTGTATATAAGGAAATTGTTTTTCCAATTCCTTATAAATATTTTTAATTTTTAAAGATATTTCCGGTATAAAATTCCTTCTTTTACCTAAAATAAATTTTCCACGGCCAATTCGTGAAAACACACGGAATGCACCAAGGTATAAAGTCTCCAATTAATAGCAGTCGCTTTTATTGCTGGCTCAATTTGCCTGTAAAATTGTTCAATATCCTTGCTGGTAAAAGCATTTTTATCTGTTAGAGCTTCCTGAAGCTCTCTGATATTTAATTTATCGTTTGCGATGGATTTATATTATTTTATCTGGCAAAGGTAGCAAATCTATAAAATGGCAGCAAATTACAATTGCTGCCAAAATATAGAAATATTCTAAGCACTTATCATATTGAACAATGAAATCGGAGGATAAATACACTTCAAAAAAATGTATCTCTTTTTATCTCAAATTTATTAATTGATACTCAATTAATTATAGCTAATTCCATTTATTTATATCACCTGGGAAAAAATAGAAAAACCAATAGGTGAAAGAAATTAACGGATTCTCATCTGATCAAAATATAATTCTTGAAAAGTCTTCAATAATCTTTAAGAATCTTCAATTTTCAAAATATTTTTTCTCCCTTTTATTAAAATTTTAAAAAATATTTTTAAATTGATTATCAATAGATAATCAATAGATGTATTAGAAGCTATCTTGAAACTCACTGTTTACAGTACTTTTAAGGAATAAGGGTGTACCAATTAAACGGAATAGGTGTACAAAATAAATGGATTAAGTGAACAAAATAAACGGATTGAGTGTAAAAATTAAATGGATTTCTTATAAGAGGTGTAGAAAATAAACGAATTTTAAATTGAAAATTTTTTTTTGCAAAAGATGAAGCAATAAACTTTTAGAATAAGATATTGTGTCCTCCATCTATTTAATATTAGAATTAGAAACCGAAGTTTTTGCTTTGAGGAGTAAGCAAAAAAAGAAAGGTTATTTACCATTTCAAAAACCTTAATTAATAGTAAATTCATTTAGGATACTTGTAACCGTCCATGAGGGAACATCTTTTATGGGCTGGCGGCCAAGCTTTCTATCCGCCGATTTTAGAGCCAGTTCTGTTAACTTGCTTCTAAGGGCCGGAATATTTTTAAAGTCGCTTAAAACATATTTGATTTGGTCCATGTGGAAGGTTTTAAAGCCAAAGTGCTGCCGAAGTAAATTGATGGTATCTTCTTTTACAAGAATTAGATGTTCGTTTTCTTTTCTCAGGCAATCTTTTGTTTTAATGATGAAATTAAAATGTGTAATTACATTTCCTCGTTTGGTGGTACTGAAATCGAAAAAAACATCACCTATTTTTTTTAATTCAACTTCTGATGGTCTGATTACATTTCTGATCAATATTTTCGTTTCGGGATATTTACTTTCTAAAACCAATAATTCCCTAAATCTTTCAATTGCCAAGGTATAAACTCCAATATCTTTCCACTGGCATATTATTTCGTAAATCTTTTGGGTATATTTATTATTGGTTTCATACATCACATTTTCCGCAAAAACTGTTAACCCGTTTGCAGCCTTAATTAATTCCATCGCCGTTGCCTTATGCAAGGAAATAGTTACCTCTCTTGCATATTTTTTAATCACTGCCCTTTCTATCAGGCCGGTCAGAATTAATTCTTCTTCTGGTTTTTTTGCCTTTTTGCTTTTTACAGCAGGCAGAACAATTTGAAAGATTTCCACATTGACAGATCGTAACTGATTAATGGCTTTTTTGAATTGAACATAATTATTACTATCCTTTACAAACTCACTGAGTAAAAAATGAAGTTTTACGGTATCAGATTCGGTATTAGCATTTTTGAACAATTCCAA
>DATLTG010000368.1:0-3006 GCA_035533735.1 Bacteroidia bacterium | reverse complement strand
GGCTCGTTAGCATCTGGTTTACGAGAAATTTCTTCTCCTGTATCAGGATTTATACCTTTAATATTATCTCTATCTAATGGGCAAGGCATTAATTCCATTACCAAATCAAGCATTGTTTGTACACCTTTATTTTTGAAAGATGAGCCACAAACCATCGGAACAATTTTATTTGCTAAGCAAGCTTTACGCAACGCTGCTAAAACTTCTTCTTCTGTAATTGTTTCAGGAGCTTCAAAAAACTTCTCCATTATTTTATCGTCAAATTCCGAAACGGCTTCCAACATTTTTTCTCTCCACTCAGCAACTTCTTCTTTCATATCTTCCGGAATAGGAACTTCTTTATAAGTCATTCCTTTATCGTCTTCGTTCCAAACCATTCCACGATTGTTGATTAAATCAACCACACCTGTAAAATTTTCTTCTGCACCAATCGGCAATTGTAAAGGAACAGCATTTCCGCCTAAAATTTCGCGTGTTTGTTTTACAACATTCAAAAAATCAGCACCAGAACGATCCATTTTATTAACAAATCCTATTCGAGTTACATTATAACCATCTGCCAAACGCCAATTTGTTTCTGATTGAGGCTCCACACCATCAACAGCAGAAAATAAGAATACTAATCCATCCAACACACGTAACGAACGATTTACTTCAACAGTAAAATCAACGTGTCCAGGAGTGTCAATAATATTAATTTTATATTTGTTTCCACGATAATTCCAAAAACAAGTGGTAGCAGCAGATGTGATAGTGATACCGCGCTCTTGCTCCTGTACCATCCAATCCATTGTAGCAGCGCCATCATGCACTTCGCCAATTTTATGGTTCACTCCTGTATAATACAAGATACGCTCCGTTGTGGTTGTTTTCCCTGCATCAATGTGAGCTGCAATTCCAATGTTTCTTGTATATTTTAAATCCTGACTCATTTTTCGTCTTTATCTAATATTAAAATCTAAAATGGGAAAATGCTTTATTTGCCTCTGCCATTCTGTGCGTATCTTCTTTTTTCTTAAATGCAGCACCTTCTTCTTTAGATGCAGAAATAATTTCAGCAGCTAATTTTTGTCCCATCGACTTTTCGTTTCTTTTTCTTGAATAAAGAATAAGCCATTTAATAGCCATTGCTGTTTTTCTTTCCGGACGAACTTCTTGTGGAATTTGAAAAGTTGCTCCACCAACTCTACGACTGCGAACTTCAACAGCAGGTGTAACATTGGTTAAGGCTTTTTTCCAGATTTCCAATCCATCTTGTTCTGTTCTTTTTTGAACAGTTTCTATGGCTTCGTAAAAAATATCGTAAGCGGTACTTTTTTTTCCGTCATACATTAAATTATTTACAAATCGGGTTACCAGTATATCGTTAAATTTTGGATCTGGTAACAGCAATCTTTTTTTGGCTTTGGTCTTTCTCATTTTATTTTTGCAAATAAATTTTTAAAAATTATTTTTTAGCAGCGGCTTTAACAGCTCCTGCTTTTGGTTTTTTAGTTCCGTATTTCGAACGTCTTTGGTTTCTTCCTTCAACACCTGAAGTATCCAATGCCCCTCTAACGATGTGATATCTCACTCCGGGAAGATCTTTTACTCTTCCTCCTCTAATTAAAACAATCGAATGTTCCTGCAAATTATGCCCTTCTCCGGGAATATACGCATTCACCTCTCTACTGTTTGTCAACCTTACCCTTGCCACTTTACGCATAGCAGAATTTGGTTTTTTAGGAGTAGTAGTGTAAACACGTGTGCAAACTCCTCTTCTTTGCGGACAAGAATCTAAAGCCGCAGATTTACTTTTGTTAACCGATTTTACACGGCCTTTACGTACTAATTGCTGTATTGTAGGCATTTTATTTTTTTACAATTTTTACAATAAAAATATATCCCTCTTATTTTTAGGGACGGCAAAGGTAAGAATATTTTGATATAAACAAGTCTCCGTTGAAAAATATTTTTTTGGCTTTAAACTTGATTTATTTTAAAAAAAATAAAGAAAATGATTCTTTTTACTATATAACAATTTCAATTTTCAGAATAAAAAATCAATGTATTACTGTAACAAATCCTGCGAATGATTCATCTCCAGATAAAACGTAATAATAAATTCCTGCTGGTACTGCTGGTCCAGTTGGAGTAGTTAAATGACCATTCCAAAAATCACTTATCGGATTACTTGTTTCAAAAACTTTCATTCCCCAACGATTATAAATTGTCAAATTATAGGTTTTGCAATCACTCAAACCAGAAATTTTAAACATATTATTTTTTTCATCTCCATTAGGTGTAAAAACATTTGGAACATGTAACTATTTTAGAAAACGAAAATTTAATTATTACCACTTTTAAACATGTCGCTTAATGCCCAACTTTTTTTGTCCACTTTTTCTTGCAATTCCATTTTCTCTTTACCATTAAATCCGAACCTAAATCCCTCTGTGCATTCTGAAAAAAAACTTTCGTTTCCGAATACGGATATTCGTTCAAAAAAAATATTTCCTGTTTTTGATTCCACAGTATAAAAATATAAAAAAACGGATTGGTTCAAAAATAAAAAAGTCCTGATAAATACAGGACTTTAAAACGAAATATACTAATATTCCACAGGCTCGCTTGATGCGTGCCTTACACGGGCTATGATTATTTTATCGGAATCAATTTTATAAACTATCCTAATATGAATTGCATTAAATTTTCTAAAACTACCATCATTATCCTCTTTCAACTGGTCTTTCTCAAAAATATGCGGATTCTGCCTTACACGTTCTATATTTTCTTTCACTTCATCTTTTATGAGTTGGGCTAAGTTTACGGAACGTTTTTTAATGTCCTTTATGAGGTCTTTGAATCGTTCTCGCTCATTCTCATCCCATTCAATTGGTAATTTTTTCTTTTGTTTTGGCATCCCTACCATTTATCCATCTCATCCATAACTTGCTCGTTTGATACAGACTTTCCACTACGAACTCTTTTTACAGCAGCATCAATTTCTTTATTGTATTGAGCCTT
>DATLTG010000367.1:0-2129 GCA_035533735.1 Bacteroidia bacterium | reverse complement strand
CAAACTACATTTTTTCGCCCAACCCTACTTTACAATCGATGTACTAATAAAGGGAATTCTTGTTCAACAAAAATTCGCACGTGGTTCTACGACCTAACAAAACAAAAGGTTACAAAAAAATTATTTTTAATTTCATTTTTTTAAATGTTGTAGCATATCCAGCGTCATTTTTGATAAATTATATTCCGGATTCCATGCCCAATCGTTTCGTGCAGGCTTGTCGTTAATACTTCTGGGCCAACTATCTGCAATTTGTTGGCGCGCATCAGGTTCGTAGCTTATTTCAAAATCTGGAATGTGTTTTTTTATTTCAGCAGCAATTTGTCTGGGCGAAAAACTCATCGCTCCCAAGTTATAACTCGATCGGATAATAATTTTTTCAGCAGGAGCTTCCATTATATTTATGGTCGCGTTAATGGCATCTGGCATGTACATCATTGGTAATGTGGTGTTCTCTGATAAAAAGCACTCGTATTTTTTGTTTTTTAATGCTTCATGAAAAATATGAACGGCATAATCTGTTGTTCCTCCACCTGGAGCCGATTTATAACCGATAAGTCCAGGATAACGCAAACTTCTCACATCTACACGATATTTTTGAAAATAATATTCGCACCAACGTTCACCAGCTAACTTACTGATTCCATAAACAGTACTTGGTTCCATAACTCCATATTGAGGCGTATTGTCCTTTGGCGTATTGGGTCCGAAAACAGCAATGGAACTGGGCCAATATAATTTCATAATATGACCTTCTTTGGCTAAATCCAACACATTTAATAAGCCTTCCATATTCAGTTTCCAACCTAATTTTGGATTTTTTTCGGCTGTAGCCGATAAAAGCGCAGCTAATAAATAAACCTGCGTTATTTTATGACGTGAAATTATTTCGTGCAAATTTTGAACATTTAACACATCTACTATTTCAAAAATTCCGTCTGTTTGGGCTTGTGGTTTTATAATATCCGATGCAATTACACGATCGTTTCCGTAAATTACACGTAATCTTTCAACTAACTCAACGCCAATTTGTCCGTTAGCACCAATTACTAAAATAGTTTCTTTTTCAGCCATGATACATTAAGTATTTTGGGCGAAATTATTGTTTTATCTGAAATTCGAGGCAATAATTCGGTAATTATTACCTTTGCAAAAAAATATTTTTTGAAATGCTTTTGTATAATCGACAAAATAAGAAGGAATTAAAGCAAAAGTTGCAGGAAGAAACGATGAAACGAATTACCGTTTCTTTTTATAAATATGTGCTGATTGAAGATCCGCAAATATTGCGCGACAACCTTTATAAAGAGTGGAAGAGCTTAGGCGTTTTCGGACGAATTTATATCGCAGCCGAAGGTATTAATGCACAAATGGCTGTTCCTGAAAAAAACTGGGATACTTTTAAAAATAATTTATATCAAGATGCTCGTTTTAAAGATGTTCCGCTTAAACTTGCTGTGGAAGATGATGGAAAATCATTTTATAAATTAGCTGTAAAAGTCCGTAAAAAAATAGTTGCGGATGGTTTACAAGATGAATCGTTTGATGTAACAAATGTTGGCACACATTTGACTGCAAAAGAATTTAATGAAGCACTCGAAAAACCTGAAACTATTGTGGTTGATATGCGCAATCATTATGAAAGCGAGATTGGTCGTTTCGAAAAAGCTATTTGTCCGGATGCCGATACTTTTCGTGAAGAATTGCCGATTGTGTTGGATTTATTGAAAGATAAAAAAGACAAAAAAGTTTTACTGTATTGCACAGGAGGCGTCCGTTGTGAAAAAGCCAGCGCCTATTTGAAACACAATGGATTTAAAGATGTGAATCAATTGTATGGCGGCATTATCGATTACGTTCGGCAATTGAAAGCGGAAAATTTACCTTCTAAATTTATCGGTAAAAATTTTGTTTTTGATGAACGCGTAGGTGAACGAATTACTGAAGATGTAATTTCTGAATGTCATCAATGCGGAAAACCTTGTGATAAGCATGTTAATTGCGCCAATGAAGATTGTCATTTGTTATTTATTCAATGTGATGAATGTGCGAAAAAGATGAATGGTTGTTGTACGCCAAAATGTATGGAAATAACAGCTTTGCCAATTGAAGAACAGCGTAAAATCCGT
>DATLTG010000366.1:0-3532 GCA_035533735.1 Bacteroidia bacterium | reverse complement strand
GGTAATAATAGATTCTGATGTTTCGTCATAATCTACAATTCCGGTAGTATTAATGGTGCGGGTTAGTTGTCGTTTTTTTATTATTTCCGTTTTTACGCCAATATCCTGAATCATAGTTGGATCAATGCTCACTTCACCTTCAGTATGAATTGCATTATCTTTATAAACAGGCGTTAAATTCATACCGCATATAGGACATTTTCCGGGTTTATCGCTGGTAATCCAAGTGTGCATTCCGCAATGATAATAGGCAATATTGGAAGTATCTGCCAAATTATTTTTTTGCGATGAATCTTTATTTTTTTTGTATAAAAAATAGCCGCCACTTCCAATTAGAATAATTGCGAGTATAATTCCAAAAATATTTTTCGTTTTCATAATCTTGTTATTGATTAATTAATTTTTTTCCGGTAAGCATTTCTATTTCGGCAATAGCTTTGTAGTAATCTGCAATAGCTTGATAATACTGCAACTGATAATTATAAAGCGAAATAAAATTATCGGTCAGTGTCATAAAATCAATTTTATTTTCTTGATAACCTGTAATTCCGGCATTCAAATTTTCGGTTGCTTCAGGAATAAGTTGTTCGCTATAAAGCGAAACCAATTTTTCGTTTTTGTAAGCGTCAATTAAAACATGATGCAACATTAATTTAACTTGATTTTGAGTTGCGGCTACTTCTGATTGTGATTTCTGAATATTGATGGCAGATTCGGCAATGAGCGGATTTTGTTTTTGTTTTGAAAATATAGGAAGCGTCATTCCAATAGTAAATCCAATCATGTCGGGTGCTTTATTTCCATCGGTCATAATTGCTTGTCTTTGTCCGTACCATAAACCAGTTGTAAAATCAGGAATTTTTGAAGTTTTTGCCAAAGCAAAAGCGGCACTATCTTCATTCATTTTTATTTTTGATGAAATCACCATCGGATTATTTGCATTGGCTGCATCCATTAATGGATACATTGGCAAATTTATTTTCTGGAATTTTATTTCAGGAATTACTTGAACAGAATCCATAATATTACGTGCTAAAAGTGTATTGAAAACAGCAATAGTATGCTCTTTCATACTTTCTGTTTCAATCAAATCTTCCTGCATTTTGCTCAATTCAACTTGCGCTTTTAAAACATCTTGCTGAGTTCCTTGTCCTGTACTGTATTTTGCATTCGCAATAGAAATGTATGATTTTAATACGGAAATATTTTTTTTCGTAATCTCAATTGCTTTACTTTCAGAATACAATTCATAATAGGCTTGTTTCACCTCTTTAATGAGAAATAATTTTTGTACTTCTACATCATACGTGCTTGCTTCGTAGCCTTTCTGAGCTACCATTCCGCGCAATGTGTATTTTTTGGCTATATTAAATTTTTGTTGAATTCCAATTTGTTTCATCGTCATCATATCTTGCGTAAAGCTGAAATTTGTAGGTAAATTCATCACTCCAGCATAAATTTCAGGATCATCCAAAGCTTCAGAAGGTTTTATTTCCTGTTGAAGTGCTTCGCTTTTGAACTGATACGTTTGTAATTCGGGATTATTTTTCAATGCACTATCAATGTATTGGACAAGCATTGTTTGTGCACAAAGTTTGGTAGCACAAAGAAAAATAAAGCAACCGAAAATAATTTTTATGCGAGTCATTTTTTTATCTCTTTTTCTAAAGTCATTCCGCATTTTGGACAAGTTCCAGGTTTGTCAGTAATTACCTCCCGATCCATTTTACATTGATAAAATACAGCTCCCGATTTTAATTTTGTTGTATCGAGTTGTGCAATTGGAGTTGTTTTTTCTGTCTCTGCTGTTTTTTTTGTAGTCGGATTATTGCACGAACTAATTGTAAATGCGAGAATCATTGACGATAATATGATCGCTGTTTTCATTTTGAATAAATTTAAAAGGTTAAATGGAAATGTTATTTTTCTCGATTAGAAAAAAATAGTTGTACTCCCGTTTTAATTAAAACAGGATTCTGAAAAACGTAGAAATCAAACGCGGAAATTGCACACAGATAAGTAAACAGGCTGATTACTTAGTAATGGCGGAGGATTAGATGAAGGTAACGGTTTTTTTTCGTTAGTAATAACAACATTAAAAGCAAGATTAAAACAAGTGTTAATTACAGGCGTATTTTTAATTTTAAGTTGAGAAGTAGGAGGGTGATTGTCTTTAACTTTTGCAAAAAAAGTTTTGGTTTGACAACAACCAGAAGTTATTTTTTTGTTTCTGCAATGATTCGTTTTTTGTTGGCTGAAAAAAGAAGTTTGTTTTAATTTTCCACAGCAATAAAAGCTATTCCACGCAATACCTGAAGTGGAAACTAAATAAAAAAGGCAACAACATATAACTGCAATTTTTTTCATTTGAAACGAATAATCTGGCACAAAGTTAAACTAAATTTAGAACTTATAAAAAAATATTGATGTTTTAGTGCGGTTAAAAATCAGTTTATGAATAGTATTATTTTTTTAAATGTTCATTTTTGTATTGTATTCTAATTCAAGTTGCTTTCTGAAGAAAACGGACAAAATTGGTTGCTAAGTAAAGAATTAAAAAGGTATAACTAACGACTTTATGTAACAAAAATAGTAAAACTAACTCTAAAAACGTTTTGATAAAATGTTGAAATTTTTCGTAAAAAATTAGTAAATTGCAAACAAAATTGGTGATTAATTTTTTCCTGAATTTGCAGTTTGTTTGATAGCATCTTGATTTTTTGCTACTTTTGAAGATACATTTTCAAAAAATGCATTTAAAGAAAATACTTTATATAAGTTTAGTTTTGTTTTTTTTCCTCCCCTTCAAAGGCGTGGCTCAGTTTATTTTGAATGGAAGTGCTGCCATTACAACTCCCGAGTGCTCCTCAGCAACTACAACATATCAATTGACTCCAGATATAGGAGCTCAAGCCGGAGAAATTTGGTACGCAACACAAATTAGTTTAACTAATAGGTTTGATATTCAATTTCAAGTTTTTCTTGGAACTAAAGACTATTATGGAGGTAGTGGTGCAGATGGAGTATGTTTTGTTTTTCAGCAAGCAAGCACTAGTGCAGGAAGTACTGGAGGAGGAATGGGTTTTGGAGGAATTGCACCTTCTCTGGGAATAGAATATGATACTTACCAAAATGGTTGGGATCCACCATATTGCCATACTGCTATTGAAAAAAATGGAGATGTGAATCATACAGATGGTTCAGGAAATAATCTTGCTGGACCAGTTCAACTTAGTTCTACAAATCCTGATTTACCTGATGGTGCATGGCACAATATGGAAATTATATGGGATCCCAATTCGAAAACTTTATCAGAGTATTGTGATTGCGTATTTCGTTTATCTTACACAGGTGATGTGGTTAATACTATTTTTGGAGGAAATCCAAACGTTTATTGGGGATTTACAGCAGGAACAGGCGGGGCGTCAAATTTGCAAGAGGTTTGTATTTCCCACTCTTATCTTAACAATCTACGTGATACTTCGGTTTGTTCCGGTAGTCCTGTAATACTCACTTCTTCGGGTGGAGTTTC
>DATLTG010000365.1:0-3714 GCA_035533735.1 Bacteroidia bacterium | reverse complement strand
TGTTAAATTTTGTTTTTCAGAAATTTGATTGGATAATAAATCTTTTTTATCGGCTTTTTTTTGCTGTAATTCTTGCACTTTTTCATTTAATTCTAGTTCCGTTTGTTCAATCATCAATGCTTGTGTGTGCCGATATTCGCTGTATTGCTGAAGGTATTTTAATCGCATATAGGCTTGATTAAAATCTTTAGATGCAAAAATATACATCATTTTGCTGTATGTGTCTTGATTTTTCCAAGCGAAATAAATCATCTTCGCATATTCATCTTTCAGTTTTTGAAGAGAAGCTGTAAGTGATTGAATGGAATCGTTGGTGATATTTATTTGATTCTCCAACAAATTAATTTCATAATTAATGGTTTCAATTAATTCTTCGCGCGCACTAATTTTTTTGTTCAGAGAAACCAATTGATACAAGGAAATACGCTTGTTGTTTTTTGTTTCGCTCAACAATTGATTGGTGTAAGCAATTTCTTTCAACAAACTTTTCTTTTTGTTTTCCAATTGTTTTTTCTTCCATCGTTGCGCAAAAACCTTGTCGGAATGTACAAACAAACAGACGATGAGCAGAAATAAATAGCGTACGTTAATTTTTCTTGTAATCAATTTGTTCGTATTTCTGTGGAATGAAAAAAGGCACATCCATATTTTTCTCATTGGTATTTACTCTGGAATAATATAATGAAATGGTAATATGTTTTTCGGCTTTTATATCAAAATTAGCTTTACGCGGAAACAATAATGAATCTTGTTTTTCAAAATCGTTGAAGTTGGCGTCAAACGTTCTATTCATATCAAAATCTTTAATTACGATGCGCGAAATTTTATAAATAATCGGTTCTAAAAAAATAATTTCTGCGGGATCTTTTAAATCTTTATTTTTTTCCAATACCCTTCTTACTTTTCTTTTTCTAATGGTACTCAATACATAATTTTCGTTTTTAGAAACCGAAGATTTTAATTTTGTTTCATCTTCATAAAAAGCTACACTATTACCAACCATCATTGATTGCAACATATCGAAATCCAATTCGGTTTGCAACAAATTATCAATGTAATTATAATCTCCTTTAAAATATGTATGATGAATACGATCCATAAATTTTACTGAATCTTTTGTAATAATTACACGAGCTACTTCAATGCCAAGTGCCGGTGAAATAGACATCCAAATTACACTATCTTTTTTGGCGCGAAGTGAAATGTTGAACGAGTTACTACTGCTATCAACACTAATATCTACATTTACTTTTGCAGATAGCCAGTCGTAATTAAATTCGTTTTTTTTAAGATTATTGAGTAACAATTTAGACGATTCATGTTGCAAGGAAACTTTTTTTTCGACAAGCTGTTTATTGGTTTTGCAAGAAGTTGCCAACAGAACGATACTCGCTACAGATAAGCTTTTACGCAGTATTAATAAACCTTTTTTTTGTCTAACTCTTTTACTCATACAATTTTTTGTCGGCTATTTTTTTGTCCAAAAATTCAGAACCATTTCCGTGTTTTTTTGCTTCGTTCCAATATTTTAATGCGCCTTGCACATTACCTGTTTTATATAAAATATCTCCGTAATGTTCTAAAATTACAGTACTGTTGCTGCCTCCGTTACTAATAGCTTTTTCCGACCATTTTTTTGCATTTGCATAATCGCCAGCTTTGTAAAAAATCCAAGCGTAAGTATCTTGAAAAGAACTGTTGGCAGTATCAATTTGATTGGCTCGTTTCGCCATTTCTTCTGCTTTTGCTAAATTTTGTCCTTGTAAGGAGAGATAATAACTGTAATTATTCAGCACAAAACCATTAGTAGAATCAGCCGCTAAAGACCTGTCAAACGCATCGAAACACGTTTTGTATTGTTTTAACTTGAATGCTTCATCGCCAATATTGGAATAAAATTGAGCTGTCATATCTTTATTGTCGAAAGCATAAACGACACCTTGTTGCAAAATCGCCAATGCTGAACTGTCTTTGTGCGCTTCAATATCCGCCATTCCGATTAATAAATATGGCAAGGGTTGGTTCGGAAATAAATCCATCGCTTCCTGACTTTCCTTTAACAAAGCAGGAAAATCCCCTAATTCCGAATCCAAAATGATAACTTGATTCCATAAAGCATATTTACTGCTGTCCAACTGAATAGATTTTCGATAAGCATCGCGCGCTTCTTTTTTACTTCCATCTCGAATCAAAAAATCACCATACATGGAAAACGCTTTTGCTTCATTAGAATCTGCTTTTACAAGTATTTTGCACAATTCCATTGCTTGTTTTTTATATTCAGGATGTGTATCGGTAAGTGTATAATACGAAAGCAAAATTTTTATTTTGGTATCAATGTCTAAATCCGGATTGGCGAATGCTATTTTTAATTCGCCATAAGATCTATCGTCTTGATGAACGCCTTTGTAATAGTCGGCTAAAGACAAGTGAGCAAAAGCATTTTGAGGATCTATTTTTAAAATTTGATGATACATTTCTAACGCATTTGTGGTATCATTTTTTTCTAAATAAATATTGCCGAGTAATCCGTAATAACGCGGTTCAGTTGGAAATACATTAATTAATTTTTTCAATTCATTTTCAGCATCTGTAAAATGATTTTCATTTTCGTAAATATCCACTTTTGCTAAAGAAGAAGTTGCTTGAATTCCTGACAAAGACTCAATTTTATTATAGGTGTTAAGTGCTTCGTTTGGTTTATTGGCTAACATTTGCGAACTTGCTAAGTCGTAATAAAAATCTTTTCTTGTTGGAAAATTTTTCGTTAACTGTTGATATACTTTCACCAAATCGCTGTATTGTTTTTTGTCTTTTAAACAATTTGCGTAAAGCAATTGATACCAAGGATTTTTTGGATTTCCAAACGCTGCTATTTTCGCGTAAGTGATGGCTTTATCAGGATCATTTTGAAAATAATAAATGTTTCCAATTTCATATTGAGCTGCGTAATTGGTAGGATCTAAGCTTACACATTTTGAAAAGAGGGAGATTGCCAAATCGTAATTTCCTAACATTTTTTCTTTACATGCATTGTAATAATAATACATGATATTCACTTTTGTTTCTTCTGATTGTTTTTTAGAAGTAGCAGTAGAATTAGGTGATTTAGCTGTTCGATGAAAAACAGCACAGCCGTTTAACATCAAAAAAATTCCGCTCAAAAAAATAATATTTTTGAAGTGAAAATAATTTTTTTCAGAAAATAATTCGCTCTTTTTTTGCATTCTCTATAAGGAGTCCTTTGGACAAAAAATTATTTTTTCAATGATGTGTGCTGTAATCTCCGATGCTTGCATTGTTTGTTTTTCCTGAATATTCCGTAAAATTCCCAAACATCGAATCGGATATTTCTGCTTGAGAAATTTTACAGTTTGTTTGTAAAATACTGTTTTTAATTTTTGAATCTTTAATGATAGAATCTTTTCCGATACTTGCATGTGGACCAATTACCGAATTTTCAATCAATACATTATTACCAATAAAACAAGGTTCTATAATTTGTGCATTTTTTGATTCTGGATGTAGCAAACGCTTGTCTGTATTGCCTTTTGTATTTTCCAACACGCGCTGATTGGTAAAAACGGTAGCATCTTTATTTCCGCAATCCAACCATTCATCCACTTTTCCCGGAATAAATTTTGTCCCTTTTGCTTTCATGTTTTCCAACGCATTTGTCAATTGGTATTCGCCTTTATCGCGAATGTTATTTTC
>DATLTG010000364.1:0-2729 GCA_035533735.1 Bacteroidia bacterium | reverse complement strand
CGTAATATTTCTATAAAACATAATACGACTTTGCGGAGTGAGGTAACCAGTAAGCAGGATTTTAATGTCGGAAAATTTCCAGGCATAAACGATGCGTCTGAACCAGTTCGAAATACGCACACCGCCATCTCCACTATAATCAGTGTACACATTTTTGTCTCCTTTTGGATAATCAAATTCTTTAGCAGCAGTATTTACCAGCGCATATTGATTGGTTTCCTCACCGTAATAAATTCCCATTTGCTTTAAATTAAGCGAGGTGGTAGTTGTGGTTGGAGGAATGTCTTGCACAATAAAATTGGGCATACCGTTTGGCATAATTTTATTCACGCGGTTCATCACAATACCGTAACCGTGCGTGTAAATCAAATGCTCATTCACCCAAGTTTGCGCTCTATCAGGAATTTGAGATACCGGCAATTCTCTTGCTCCCAGTGCCACTTCGGTGTATTTATCGAAATGATAACGATCTACTTGTACGCTGTTAAAATCATAATACAAACGAATTTCTTGTAACTGCTTGTACGTTTGAATCAGCGGTCTGCGATCCCACAAACGAATATTTTCGATAGTACTGTGGTTTTCCTGAATGTCTTTATACGTCAGCGATTGATCCACCAAAAAAGGTTTTACCTGTACTTTGTTAAGTCCGTAAGCTTCGCGTGTAAATTTGATATTATTAAGTATGTAAGGCGTTTCTTTGCTTAACTCTGTAGGCTTTACTTCATACTGTTCCACAAAGTTTGGATATGCCCACACAAAGCCCACCAATATTACTAACCAAGCACCTGCGGCATAAAGTAGGATTCTGTATTTTTTGATAAGCGGCATCAAAAATAAAATTACCGTTAGCACCAATGTTATTCCGAAAATAGCCCAGTCAGCAGGAATCTGCGCATGCACATCCATATAAGAAGGTCCAAAAGCTGGTCCATTGGAGGAATATAAATTATCATAAATATTTAACCAATAATTGGCTGACATGCCTAATGTAAGAAAGCCTCCGAGTAAAAATAAATGATTTTTTACCTTCTGCGAAATGCTGAATTTATTTCCGATAATTCCGATAGCATTATCTAAGTAATAAGAAACGATGGTTCCCAATGCAGTAACAATCACCATAAAAATATATTTCCCAACTATAAATTGGTAAACAGGAAGTTTGAAAACATAAAAGCCGGCATCTTTGCCGAAAATAGGTTCTGTAATGCCAAAAGAAGAAGCGTGAATATATTGCAGAAAATCATTCCAATGATCAACAGCCGAAGAACCCATAATGGTGGCGAAAAACACAACCACAGCAATCCAAAGCCAGAAAATTGTTTTCCCCTGATATATTTGCAGAATTAATTTTCGTGGGTCTTCTTCTCGTAAAACATGGTTGTTTCGTGCAGCATCACCATTTAGAAATGCCATGCGAATATGGAGACTAAAAAACAGTGCAAAGACAATAAAGAAGATGATGAAAGCACTTGCCTGTGCCGAAAGCATCGTGTCGAAAACCGATCCATAGTGCATATTATTAAACCAAAGCCAGTCGCCATAATAGTTTAAAAACAAAGTCAGTAAATAAAGCCCTACAACTACGGTAGCGATGGTAATAATTTTTCTTCTGAGGTTTTTCATTTTTTCTTTTTTAAGCTATTAGCCAATAGCCAGAAACTAATAAGAATTCGCAAGTTACTAATAACAATTTAGGATTGGCATTTTTTATTTCCCCTGTGGATTTTATGTTTCTAATTAAACTTTTTGAATATGAAAAAAAACATCAGGTTTATGCAATTAATAAAAGTCCATCATCACAATTTGTGAAGATGAGTAATTGATAAAACGAAACAGGAAGCCGCCAATAAAATAAAATTAGATTTTTAGAATTACGCTAAAATTTCAAACTGGCAGCATTTGAAATATAAATCAACAAAAAATTAGATATTTTTTTTAACTTTTAAAAATCACATTACTATGCAATTTTTAAAAGCAAGTTTCCATCAATACCTAAAATTTGGTGCATCGCTTTTAGAAACGAAATGCTTGGTTTTCTTTTATTGTGCATTATTTCCGAAAGTTTAGTGTCGGTGGTGTGAAGCATTTTTGCAAGTTCCTTTTGTTTTAATTTATTTTCAAACATTTTTAATGCAATTAAACCTTGTAATGTTTGAGGTAACGGAATGGTGTAGTGCATATCCTCATAGCTTTTTACTATTTGGGTGTATTTATTCAAATCTTCATTTTCTTTTTTTGAAAGGTTTTTAAACCCGCCTTTTTTTGAAACGATAGCTAATAAACTATTCATTTTTTTTTCAGCAACTTCAAATTCTTTTTTAGTTATTTCGGATTTCATTTTTATTTTTTTAAATGGTTTTACAATCAATTTTATCGTATTGTTTATGCGTTCCTACAAATCTTAAATAAATAGTTCGAGTGCTAAAATGAATCATTGCAACAAGTCTATATTTGTTACCGCCAACATTAAAAACATATCTGTCATTTCCGATACTATCTACACTATTAAACGTTTTCTTAATATCGTGAAATTTTTTCCAATTGCTTATCTCCGTTATTTTGTACCAAAGTAACAAAGGCTCTTTTGCACTTTTTTCATTTTCATAAAACGTAATTAATTTGGGTTTTGTAATTATAACTCATGTTACGCATGAGCATATTTAGTTTCTTGCATATTTTTAATTTGAGATAGTTCTTTTAAAGCCGCTTTAATAGCAGCAAGGTAT
>DATLTG010000363.1:0-4598 GCA_035533735.1 Bacteroidia bacterium | reverse complement strand
TAATCAAAAAATCAGTCAATTCAGCACTATTGGCTTTAATCCTTATTTTATAAGTCCTGAAAAAATAATTTTAGAGCTAAAAAATAATTTTTTACCACAACTTCCATCGAAATTATTTGCATCATCTCTACAACTATTTTTTTACGGTTCTGGTTGTTCCAGTGAAGATAAATGCAATGAAATTAAATCAGCATTGCAAACTGTTTTTTCAAAAGCAACAATTGAGGTGCATCATGATTTATTAGGAGCTGCGCGTGGCGCTTGCGGACATCAAGAAGGCATTGCTGCAATACTCGGAACAGGCTCCAATTCTTGTCATTACAGCGGTTCGGAAATTTTAGAAAACAGAACAGCTTTGGGTTATATTTTAGGAGATGAAGGTAGCGGATCACACATCGGTAAAACTTTTATTAAAGCTTATTTGGATAAAGAATTACCGTCAGAAATTGAAAAAATATTTTTTGAAAGATATCATTTAACGAAAGAAAAAATTTTTGATTCGGTTTATTCACAACCAATGCCTAATAAATTTTTGGCATCGTTTGCAAAATTTGTATTTCAAAATAATCAACATATCTATTGCAGTAATTTAGTAGCAAATTGTTTTGAAGCTTTTTTCGATAAACATATATGCAAATATGCCGTTCACAAAAAAGTAAAATTGAGTTGTGTCGGTTCTGTCGGATTTTACAATAGCAATATTTTACGCGCAGTTGCTCAAAATAAAGGTGTGAATATTGATCGCATTTTAGAAAATCCGATTGCCGGATTAACGCTGTATCATTTGGAAAAATAACAGATAAATAATTTTTAAAAATCAACTTCGATTAATTGTTACCTTCGCATCTATTAAAAAAAAGCAAAGAAAGTGGCGATAAAAATTTTCAAAAAAGACGCATTTGGTCATTCCATATTTTTAAAAAGAATATTGATTTTTCTTATCGGAATAATTACATATCCAAGATATAGTTGGCTTAATAAAACAAAAATTTCTGGAACCGAATATCTTGAAAAAATTGGAGATAAAAATATTTTATTTGTTTCCAATCATCAAACTTATTTTGCTGATGTGATTGCAATGTTGCATGTATTTTCCAGTTTAAAATGGCATTTCAAAAATAAAATTAGCAATCCTATTTTTTTACTTCAACCTCGTACAAATTCCTATTTCATAGCTGCCGAAGAAACAATGAAAGCTGGATTGTTGCCCAAAATTTTTGCGTATGCAGGTTCTGTTTCTATTAAAAGAACTTGGCGTGAAGCTGGCGTAGATGTTAATCGTCAAGTTAAAATGAAAGATATTTCTAACATCGGTTTGGCATTAAACGATGGTTGGGTAATTACTTTTCCGCAAGGAACAACCACTCCTTTTGTGCCTGGCAGAAGAGGAACTGCTCACATCATAAAAAAATATAAACCCATAGTTGTACCTGTTGTAATTGATGGTTTCAGAAGAGCTTTTGACAAAAAAGGATTAAAGCTTAAAAAGAAAGGAGTGGAATTATCCGTTCGTTTTAAAGCTCCTCTAAATATTGATTATGATGCAGATTCTGATTTAATAATTAAACAACTTATGGTTGCAATTGAGCAAAGTGAAGAATTCAGATTTAACTTTGACAAGAAATGAAAAGCAACGAAAAAAGCATCAAAGAAGTAATTGATGAATTGCTGAAAAATTATCGCTTAGATACAAAACTGAACGAAATTAATTTGATTAATTCTTGGGAAAAAATTACCGGAAAAATGATTGCCAAACACACGCAAAAAATTTTTATACATAAACAGTGTTTGTACGTAACACTTGATTCTGCTGCATTGCGAATGGAATTATCGCATGAAAAAGCAAAAATTATAAAAATGCTAAACGAAGCAGCCGGATTAGAAGTAATTTCTGAAATTGTTTTCAAATAAAAAAACTCCCGAAAAACAGGAGTTTTTTTATGGACGTAAAAAAAATATTTTTATAATCTTTCCAACATCGAAAAGAAAAAATCGCCTTCAATTGCGGCATTTTCATCACTGTCGGAACCGTGAACAGCATTCGCAGCAATAGATTTTGCATACAAATTACGAATAGTTCCTTTTTCTGCTTTAGCAGGATCGGTTGCGCCAATTAAAGTTCTAAAATCAGCTACGGCATTATCTTTTTCTAAAATAGCAGCAACAATGGAGCCTGAAGACATATAATCCACCAATTCGCCATAAAAAGGACGCTCTTTATGAACATCATAAAATTTTGCAGCTCCGACTTTTGAAAGTCGCGTATATTTCATCGCTATTATTTTAAAACCGGCTTCATTAATTTTTGCTAAAATACCACCAATATAACCGTTCTCCACAGCATCGGGCTTTATCATTGTAAAAGTTCTGTTTGTAGTTGCCATTTTTAATTGATTTTTAATTTGAATTGGGCGCAAAAGTAAAAAATATATTTGAGCAATTGCGTTAAAATCCTCAAAAACAAATAGGTTTTTTTATCTTTGTAACCTCAAAATATAAATTATGAAAAAAACTTTTTTTAAGTCTCTATTATTTGGAGCAATTTCGGTACTTGCAGTGGCTTGCAACTCGTCCACTAAAAATAATTCTAATACACAAAACGATGGAGTATCATCGAGTTCAAAATCATTAAAGATAATGTACATAAACGCTGATACGCTTTTAGCGAATTATCAATATGTGTTGGATGTTAAAAAAGATGCAGAAACGCAACACAATCAAATTCAAACGGTTTATGAAGCGAAAGCACAAAAATTACAAAGTGATTATCAAGCATATCAAGAAAAAGTGAGTAAAGGGTTAATTTCTCAAAACGATGCTAAAAAAACAGAAGCAGATTTGATGTCAAGAAAACAGGAACTTGATAATTTGCAGGCAAAAATGAATGATATTATGGATAGTGCTCAGAAAAAAAATGTTGATATTCAGAAAAAAGTGGATGATTTTTTAACACGTTTACAAAAAGAAAAGCATTATGATTATGTGCTTACTTACACTGCTTCTGGAGGAAGTGTTTTATATGCTAATGATAGTTTAGATATTACCAAAGTAGTACTTGACGGATTGAATGCTGAATACAATAAAAGCAATCCTAAAAAATAATTTTTCAATATGAAAGATAATCAGCGTAAAAAAAATTTATCAGAAAAAATAGATTTCGTAAAAGAGTTTCACGAAATATTTAAAATTGGAAGTCGTGAAAAACCTGCTGCTATTGAAACAAAAGAATATGAATTGCGTCATCGGCTTTTGCAGGAAGAAAATGAGGAATATTTAGAAGCGTGTAAAAATGGAGATTTAGTTGAAATTGCAGATGCTTTAGGCGACCAATTGTATATTGTTTTCGGTACTATTTTAAAACACGGTTTGCAAGATAAAATGGATGAAATTTTTGAAGAAATTCATCGCAGTAATATGTCGAAATTAGATGAAAAAGGGCAACCTATTTTTCGTGAAGATGGAAAAATTATGAAAGGCAACAATTATTTTAAACCCAATATTAAAAAAGTATTGGAAAAATAATTTTTTATAAAATTACACGGTAAATCAGTACAATTCCGCAGATAGCCAAAATAATCCCCGAAATCCGGTTTACAAAAAGCAACACTTTGTGATTTAAAAATTTTTTGATTTTATTGGCAGAAAACGATTTGAGCAAATCGGTTGCAAAAACAGTGAGTAATGTGCCACTAAAAAAAGTAAAAATAAGTGTACTTGAAAACTCAAAACGGGAACTAATCAATCCCATCCAACCTACCCAAAAAAACAACACAAAAGGATTTAAAATATTCAGAAAAAAACCTTTTGTAATAAGTAACGGAACGTTAATTGTTTTCAACTCGTCCACCTTTTTTCCTTCCGCAGTATGTTTTTGAAAAATATTGTAAGTGCCAAAACAAATTAGAATAATTCCTCCTACAATGCCTTCTACCACTTTATTTTTTGGATTACTAAAAAATTGTGATGCTCCTAAATATGCCAATGTTACGCACAATAAATCGCTGATAAAAATACCGATTGCCAGTGCAAATCCTGAACGGAAGCCGTTTCGGATACTTGTTTGTATTAACGCAAAAAAGGAAGGACCAGTTAATAAGGCAAGTGTAAATCCTAATAAGATTCCTCCGAAAAATGCTTGCAACATATTGTTTTTTGTTTCTTTATTTAAAGTTTTTCCAGATAAGAAGACAAAGATAAAAATTAAGTTACAAAGAAACGCTTAGGAAAGCATAAAAGGGATAAATAGTAATCTTGAAAAAGATTACATTAAAAAGAGAATCAAAAAATCACTGGACTTCGTTACCAACTTTATTTAAACAACGCATAAAAGCATCTCTGATACCTTCATACTGTGATTCTCTGCCGTAATTGTGATTTCTTTGGGATTCCTCAATTACTCCGTTGGCATGATTTATTTGATCGTTTAACCAACGTATTAGTTCTTGTAGTTTTTCTGATTTCATGGGCTAAAGAATTAATTGGTAAGTGCTTGTACGTTTTTTAAAATACAAAAGTTGCATAAGTGGTTACAAATAAGGTAGTTTGTAGAATTTAAAAATTATAGAGCCTCTATCTGTAAGCTTTATAAATAAAGAGGG
>DATLTG010000362.1:0-5292 GCA_035533735.1 Bacteroidia bacterium | reverse complement strand
CAATCATCAAAAACAACAACCACATTGTTGTTTTTATGCGTGCGCCAAGTATCAGCATAAAGCCCAATAGCATTTCAAAAATGCAAATCAAAATGGCTAAAAATAAAGCTGCGGGAACTAACCATTGGATATGAAATGCTGCAAAATATTCTTCTAATTTATAGGCAAAACCTAAGGCATCATTGGCTTTTATAAAACCAGAGAAGATGAATAAAATCCCCACAAAATATCTGCAAACAGCAACAAGTACTTTCATCGTCAAAAAAATAAATTTTTAGATACTTATTTTTATCAGGGCAAAAATAGCATAATTAATCATATCGTAATAATTGGCATCAATTCCTTCCGAAATAAGGGTTGAACCTTTATTGTCTTCAATTTGTTTTACGCGTAATAATTTCATTAAAATTAAATCGGTTAACGAGCTGGTTCGCATATCGCGCCAGGCTTCTCCGTAATCGTGATTTTTATTTTCCATTAAATTTTTCGCAGCAAGCGCGTATTTATCATACAAAGGCGAAATTTCTGCGGTTGTTAATTCTAAGCGTGTATCATCTTGTAAACTCAATTGTATCAAAGCAATGACGCAATAATTAACAATTCCGATAAATTCTGATTGAATGTCATCTCCCACTTTTTGTGTTCCTTTATCTTCGATGCTTCGGATGCGTTGCGCTTTAATAAAAATCTGATCGGTTAAGGAACTTAGGCGCAAAATCCGCCAAGCACTGCCGTAATCTTGCATCTTTTTAATAAATATATCTTTACATTGTTTGATAGCTGCATCAAATTGAACGGAAGTAGTATTCATGTATATTTGCCCTGAAAATGAGTGCACAAGATACAGTTTTTTTGGAAAAAAAAATGCTCGATTGCGGAGTAGCAATTCTTGATTTGTCAAGTCCTGCTGTGATGGGCATTTTAAACCTCACGCCCGATTCGTTTTACGATGGCGGAAAGTATGTTTCAGAAAAAAAAGTTTTTGAACAAATCGAAAAAATAATTTCTGAAGGTGCTGATATTATTGATATTGGAGCAGTTTCTACACGACCGAAAGCGGATTTTGTTTCCGAAGAAGAAGAACTAAAAAGATTGCTTCCGATTATAGAATTGGTCAGAAAAAAATATCCAAAACAAGTTATTTCTGTTGATACTTTTCGAGCGGAAGTAGCTAAAAAATCGGTTGCTGTTGGCGCCAATATTATCAATGATATTTCGGGCGGAACAATGGATGAAAAAATGCTGGAGACCGTTGCTAAATTAAATGTTCCCTACGTTTTGATGCACATTAAAGGAACGCCCGAAACGATGCAAGATAATCCGCAATACGAAAATGTATGCGAAGAAGTGAAGAATTATTTTTCGGAAAAATGCGACTTGTTAAAAAAAATGGATTTTCAAAAAATAATTTTGGATCCCGGTTTTGGTTTCGGAAAAAATATGCAACACAATTTTACTTTGTTAAAATATTTAACCGAATTTCAATCGTTTGGATTACCAATATTAGCAGGCATTTCGCGTAAATCAATGATTCAAAAAGCATTAACTATTTCTGCTGCCGAAGCTTTAAATGCAACTACTTCATTAAATACAATTGCTTTATTAAATGGTGCAAACTTTTTGCGTGTGCACGATGTGAAAGAAGCGAAAGAAGTGATTCGACTTTTTGACTTTTATAGGAAAACAGATGCAAGTAGTTAGTATCAAGTATTTAGTAGCAATTTTTTTAATGCCATGCTGAACTTGATTCAGCATCTGCGCATGAAAAAAACTGTTTTTCAGTTTAAAGTTTGAATTTTTTTTTGAGGTGTTAAGATGATAAAGAAATTGTCCATTATCAATTCTGCATTATCAATTAGTAAAACAGACTGTCATTCCTGACTTGATCCGGAATCTGTGCGAAAGATTTTTTTCAAACAAAAAAATTAAAAAGACCGCTAAAAATAGAGATTCCGCATCAAGTGCGGAATGACTAATATTCGAATTATTTAATTGCGAAATGAATTTAAGGAACCCAATACTCGCTAAGCTGTGCTTAGTGAGGAAATGTAAACTTCAAAAAAATAATTTTTTGAAGTACCTAAAAACTCAAAATTGTTTTTTTGATAATCGAAATACATTCTTCTAATTGTTCTTCGGTAATAACTAAAGGTGGCGCAAAGCGAATAATATCATTGTGTGTAGGTTTTGCCAATAAGCCATTTTCTTTCAAAGCCACACAAACATCCCAAGCTGTTTTTCCGTTTTTAGGTTTTATAATTATCGCGTTTAGCAAACCTTTCCCGCGAACAAGTGTTATCATATCTGATTTTATTTTTCGTAATTCAGTACGTAAAATTTCTCCGAGATAAGCAGCATTTTCTGCTAATTTTTCGTCTTTTATAACTTCTAAAGCGGCAATGGCAACTTTTGATGCTACCGGATTTCCACCAAATGTAGAACCATGTTCACCTGGTTTTATGCAAAGCATAATTTCATCATTTGCCAAAACTGCCGAAATCGGATAAACGCCTCCCGACAAAGCTTTGCCCAAAATTAAAATATCAGGATGTACATTTTCATAATCGCAAGCCAACATTTTTCCGGTTCGCGCAATGCCTGTCTGAATTTCATCAGCAATAAATAAAACATTATTCTTTTTACAGAGCTCAAAACATTTCGATAAATAACCTTCGTCCGGAACATTTACTCCTGCTTCACCTTGAATAGGTTCTACTAAAAAACCGGCAACGTTAGTATCTTTTAATACATTTTCCAAGGCATTTACATCATTATAAGGAATGGAAATAATTCCTGGTGTAAAGGGCCCGAAATTATTTTTTGCATCAGGATCACTGCTTGCCGAAATAATAGTAATGGTGCGTCCGTGAAAATTTCCCTCACACACAATTATTTTTGCTTGATTTGAAGGAATTCCTTTTTTCTCATAACCCCATTTACGACAAAGTTTCAAAGCTGTTTCAACTCCTTCTGCACCTGTATTCATTGGTAAAACTTTATCATAACCAAAAAGAGTGGTAACGTATTTTTCATATTCTCCAAGTGTATCGTTGAAAAAAGCACGTGAAGTAAGTGTTAATTGCTCCGATTGTTCAATCAATGCGTTTACAATTTTTGGATGACAATGTCCTTGATTAACAGCAGAGTAGGAGGATAGGAAATCAAAATATTTTTTTCCGTTTACATCCCACACATAAACACCTTTTCCTTTTTTTAATACTACCGGAAGTGGGTGATAATTGTGTGCTCCGTATTTTTCTTCTAACTGAATTTCTTGTGCTTCGCTGATTGAGTTTTTCATTGTCGTTTCCATATATTTTTTATTATTAATCGTTTGTACAAAAGTACAAAAATATTTCCGTAAATAGTTAGCTTTGCGGACTTATGAGACCGAAAAAGAAAATATTGCCTTTGCTGGAATCTGTTATAATTACTGATGCCGGTAGTGAAGGACAAAGCGTAGCGAAACTAAACGACTACGTTTTATTTGTAAAAGGAGCTGTTCCCGGAGATATTGTAGATGTTCAAATTACCAGAAAAAAAAGTAATTATAGAGAAGGAAATGCGGTTTTAATTCGTCATCATTCAGAGAAAAGAGCAGTACCTGAATGCGAACATTTTGGCACTTGTGGCGGTTGCAAATGGCAAAATATGCAATACGAATGGCAACTTTTTTACAAACAAAAACACGTTTACGATTGCTTTAAAAGATTGGCTAAAGTGGAGTTTCCGGAAGTTAATGCCATTTTGCCTTCTGAAAAAAAATATTTTTATCGCAATAAATTAGAGTTTACTTTCTCGAATAAAAAATGGCTCACACAATCAGAAATAAATACCAATGAGCCGATAGAAAGAGAAGCACTTGGATTTCATATTCCGAAAATGTTTGATAAAGTGCTAGATATAAAAAAATGTTTTTTGCAAGAAGAACCTTCAAATGCCATTCGATTGGCAATTAAAAAATACGCAATCGAAAATAAATTATCTTTTTTTGATTTGCGCCAGCAGCAAGGTTTATTGCGAAATATGATTATTCGTACAGTTACAACTGGAGAAATAATGTTGGTGCTTTCGGTTTATGAAGAAAATGAGGAAGTGTTTCATTTGTTGAAATTTCTTTCGGAAAAATTTCCGGAAATAACTTCCTTAAATTTTGTGGTGAACGCCAAGAAAAACGATACTATTTCGGATTTAGAAATAAAAAATTTCAAAGGAAAAAAGCACATCACCGAAAAAATGGAAGACTTGACATTTAAAATCGGACCAAAATCTTTTTACCAAACCAATTCCGAACAAGCTTATATTTTATATAAAACAGCTCGCGATTTTGCCCAATTAACTGGCGAAGAATTGGTTTACGATTTATACACCGGAACAGGAACCATCGCCAATTTTGTTGCTAAAAAAGCTAAAAAAGTTATTGGCATTGAATATATTGATGCGGCTATTGAAGATGCAAAAGAAAATTCGCGCGAAAATAATATTCAAAATACTTCCTTTTTTGCAGGAGATATAAAGGATATTTTGAGTGATGAATTTATTAATCAAAATGGAATTCCGGATGTTATTATCACCGATCCGCCAAGAATTGGAATGCACGAAGATGTTACAAGAAAAATTCTGCAAATAGCTCCGAAAAAAATTGTGTACGTAAGTTGCAATCCTGCAACACAAGCCAGAGATATTGCTCTGTTGGATGAAAAATATAAAGTAACAAAAATTCAACCGGTTGATATGTTTCCGCAAACACATCATGTTGAAAATGTGGTGTTAATGGAACTTCGGTCGGTTTAAAAAATAGTATATTTGCACCGTGAAAATATTTTTTTCAATCTGCTTTTTTCTATTATTCAGTCATTTTGTTTCCGCAACCAATGCCGATAAAAACGACTCGATAGTTGCTCAATTTTATCATGCCGAAAACATTAAAATAGATTCTTCTTCTAATCCATATTTATATTACAAAGTATATGATTGGCTTGGAACGCGTTACAAATATGCTGGAAGAACAAAAAAAGGAATTGATTGTTCCGATTTTGCTTGTATGATTTATCGAGATGTTTATTGCGATTCGATTGGAGGAGATGTTATGGGACTTTTCACACTTTCGGAAACAATTAAAAAGACGGAATTACAAGCAGGCGATTTGGTTTTTTTTAAGATAAAAGGTAAACGCATTTCGCATGTAGGAGTTTATTTGGGAAATAATAAATTTGCACATGCTTCTGTTCATTCAGGCGTAACCATCAGTGATTTAGACGAAGCATATTACAAAAAAAGATTTTTTTCAGG
>DATLTG010000361.1:0-4953 GCA_035533735.1 Bacteroidia bacterium | reverse complement strand
AATTTAGCTTGATGGCTTTTTGTAGATGCTGTTCGTCTTCCACTAAAAGTATGCGATGTGTTGCCATTTTCAAATAAAATTATCTTACAAAGATATTTTTTATTTTACCAACATCCCATTTAATTGCATCAACTTAATTTCGCTTAGTTTAGCTTGGTAGCGGGCATTTACAAGACTATTACCTGCATTTTCAAAACTATCTTGCGCTTGTTTTAAAGCTATTCCGGATGTACTTCCTAATTTAAAACTTTCCAATGCAACGCTAATATTTTCTTGAGCAACACTGTAATTATCTTCTTCTAATTTCAACATTTCTAAATCTGCTTGATGTTGTTTATACGCTTGTAATAAAGAAGCACTAATTGATACTTCCGCATTTTTTAACTGCAAACTACTTTCGTAAGAATTGATAACTGCATTTTTATAATCTCGGTGCGCTCCAAATCCGTTGAAGATTGTCCACGATGCCGTTAAACCACCTGTTAATCCAGATATTTGACTTTGCAATAAAAATCCAGCTGTAGTATTGGAACGTGTGAAATTATAATTGAGTCCCAAACCCAGTTCAGGATAAGCTTCTGAACGTTTTATTTTTATTAGAGATTGGGAAATGAGCAAATTATTTTGTGCTATTTTTAAATTATAATTTTGTTTTTCTACTTGCGATTTTAACTGATCCAGTGTTGGATTATACGAAGTAACAATGCTGTCGCTTACGTCAAAGTCCATATCAACAGGCTGTTCGAGCAATTGATTAAGCGTAGTTTTAGAATTATCAAGTGCCACATTCTCCTTTAACAAATTCGCTTTTTCGGCATTTCTATCTACTTCGGCTTGCAATAAATCTAATTTAGATCCGGAACCAATGGCAAATTTTTCTTGCGCAATTTTTACTTGCTCGTCATATAAAGTAATTGCGTCATCGGTAACTTTTACCATTTCTTTTTGCTGAACAACATTGTAATAAGCAGCAACAATACTTATCACTTTATTTTCAATTGTATCTTTCACAGCCAATTCGCTCATGTCATTTAATTGCTGCAATTCCTGACGTGTCGCGAACATTTTAAATCCATCAAAAAGGGTCCAATTTAAAGCAGCTCCAGTATTTAAAGCACTGGACGGAACGCCTGATTTATTAACATCCAATCCACTCGAATATTTTTGATTGATATTACTATTGGTTAAATTTTTTGTGGCATTTAAACTTACTTGCGGTAAAAATCCAGCAGCTCCATAAGTGTTGTTATTTTTTGCAATTTGTGCATTGCTTTTCGCAATCAGAATATTATAATTATTTTTCAATCCAATAGCAATAGCACTATCAAGAGGCATTATTTGTTGTGCTTTTAACTGCGAATAAAAACAAATGTTTGCTGTAGCAATCAGAAAAAACACTCTATCAAATCTTATTCTTTTCATGCTTCAAATTTATTTTCTGATGATACAACATTTTCTTTTTTTATTTCTTTCGAGAAGAAAGAATAAATAGCAGGTATTACAAAAAGTGTTAATACCAATGCGAACATTAATCCACCAATAATTACGATACCTAATGAAATTCTACTTTTTGAACCAGCTCCCAAAGCTAAAGCGATAGGTAATGCGCCTAATGCCATTGCTAAAGTGGTCATTAATATCGGACGTAAACGACCGGTAGAAGCATCAATAACTGCTTCCATTACCGACAACCCTTGCTCTTTTCGTTGATTCGCAAACTCGACAATTAAAATTCCATTTTTAGTAACCAATCCTACTAAAACAATAATTCCAATTTCACTAAAAATATTTAGTGTTTGATTAAAATACCAAAGCGAAATAACGGCTCCAGCAATAGCAAGCGGAACTGTAACCATTATAATTAAAGGATCTATAAAACTTTCAAATTGTGCTGCTAAAACTAAATAAATTAACATAAGTGCTAAAGCAAATGCGAATGAAATACTGGACGAACTTTCGGCATAATCTCTCGAAGCACCATTTAAAGCCGTAGTAATATTTGGACCTAATACTTTTTTAGCAATTTTATCCATTTCAGCAATTCCATCTCCAGTTGTTTTTCCAGGCGCTAATGCCGCTGAAACGGTAGCCGATTCGTAACGATTGTAATGATACAAAGCAGGTGGAGCACTTTCTTCTTTTATCTTTACTAAATTATCTAATTCTATACTCACACCTTTGTTATTCTTTACATACATGGATTTTAAATCAATAGGTTGATCTCTATATTCACGATCTAACTGACCAATTATTTCATACTGTTTTCCATTGTGAAGAAAATAACCAAAAACCTGACCACTCAAAGCTGCTTGTATTGTTTGAGAAATATTCATGATAGAAACGCCCATACTTTGCGCTTTATCTCTATCAATAGTCATATCTAATTCCGGTTTGTTAAATTTCAAATCTACATCAACCATTTTAAAAACAGGATCGGCTTTAACAGCAGCTAAAAATGGCGGTAATTCTTTTCTCAATGTTTCAAAATTCACAGCTTGAAGAACATATTGAATTGGCATTCCTGTTTTGGCACTTCCAACAGCTATTGTTTGTTCTTGAATAACTACAGAATGAGCATCTGGAAAAGCTTTTAATTTTTGAGAAAGATAATTCGCAATTTGGTTCTGTGTGCGCGTACGATCTTCTGGATTAACCAATACCAAACGCGTAAATCCAGTATTAACAGATCCTGTTCCGAAAAAAGGAGGTGCTGTAAGCGTTAATGAAAATTGTTTTTCAGGAATAGAATCATCAATTAATTGCGTAATTTGATCCATATAATGATTCATATATTCGTACGAAGAACCTTCAGGAGCAGTTGAAATTATTCGCAATACACTTTTATCGTCTAAAGGAGCAAGTTCTGAATGCAAATTATTTCCGATAAAATAGATGGCACCAACGCAGGCTGCAATAATCACAAATGCAACCCAACGTCTTTTCATAAACTGTGTTAATTTCTCGTGATAAAAAGTATTCATCCAAACAAAAAAAGGTTCTGTTTTTTCATAAAAAGTATTTTTCTTTTTCTTTTTTCGACTCATTAAAACGTTTAATACTGGTGTTAAGGAAAGTGATACAAATGCCGAAATAAGAACCGCTCCAGCCACTACAACACCAAATTCACGAAACAGTCTTCCGGTAAAACCTGGCAAAAATACTATCGGCAAAAACACAACAGCAAGCGTAAGCGATGTAGAAATAACAGCAAAATAAATTTCTTCCGATCCTTTTTCAGCCGCCTCTAAAGGAGGCATCCCTTGTTCAATTTTTTTATAAATATTTTCGGTAACTACAATTCCATCATCTACCACTAATCCTGTTGCCAATACAACCGCAAGAAGTGTAAGAATATTGATAGAAAATCCAGCAACATCCATTATAAAAAATACTCCAATTAATGATACTGGAATATCAATTAAAGGACGTAATGCAATTAAAAAATCTCGAAAAAACAATAAAATGATTATGATAACCAAAGCGAATGAAATCAACAATGTTTCTTCTACCTCTGAAATAGATTGGTTAATAAATTTGGTTTCATCCAATGCAACTTTAAAGGTATAATCCTTTGGCATATTTTTTTTAATTTGCGCCAAACGAGCGTAAAAAGCCTTTGAAATGTCCACATAATTAGCACCTGGTTGTGGTACAAGTCCCAAACCAATCATAGGAGTTCCTGATGACTTCAAAATAGTTTCTTCGTTTTGTGCTCCTAACTGTGCGTAGCCAATGTCTTTCAATCGAATTACATTCTTTGAATCTGTTTTGATAATCATATTATCAAAATCTTCTGCAGTTGCAAGCAGTCCTTTAGTTTCTACTGTTAGCTCGGTAGTATTGCCTTCAATTTGTCCGGCAGGTAATTGAACATTTTGAGCAGTAAGAGCCGCTTGCACATCCAAAGCAGTTACGCCATAAGCTGCCATTTTAGATGGATTTAAACGTAAGCGCATGGCATATAATTGCTCTCCCCACACTTGTATCATACTTACTCCAGGAATGGTTTGCAATTGCTGCTCAATAACATTTTCTGCAAAGTCGCAAATCTGTAATTGACTTTTCGTATTACTTTGAACCGTCATTGCCAATATCGCACCTGCATTGGCATCCGATTTGGTTACTACTGGTGGTGCATCAATATTGGCAGGTAATAGTCGGAGCGCGTGAGAAACTTTATCTCTCACATCATTAGCAGCCGTTTCTAAATCTGCGCCTAAATCAAATTCAACAGTAATTTTACTAACACCTTGGCTACTTGTGGAAGATATATCACGAATTCCATCAATACCATTAATGGACTGCTCTAAAGGTTCTGTAATTTGAGATTCCATTACATCCGCATTAGCACCTGTATAATTTGTAGATACCGTAATTACAGGAGGATCTATCGCAGGATAGTCGCGAATACCAAGTGATTTAAAGCCGATAATACCAAACAGTACAATTGTAATAGACATTACAATAGCTAATACCGGACGTTTTAAACTTATGGAAGCAAGACTCATATTTCTTTTTTAATAGTTGAAAAATTATTTCCCCGCATTTATTTTTACGGGTGTTCCATCTTTAACAGACATAATACCTGTTGTAATAATTGAATCACCTGGCTTTACACCACTTGTTATCTGAATAGCAGAATCGTTTCGAACACCTAATTCTACATCTTTCGCAAGTGCTTTTCCCGACTTGATTAAATAAACTTGCTGTCCTTTTAAAACAGGAACAATAGCTTGCGTTGGAACCATTAATGCATCGTTTGTATGATTTAAAATAAGATATACTTCCGCATAAGCGCCTGGAAAAACTTTATCATCCTTGTTTGGTGCAATAGCACGAATATGAACCGTTCTCGTATTTTCATCTATTTTAGGTTCAATAGCATAAATGGTAGCAATTAGCATTTGGGGAATGCCTTGCACTTGAAATTTTATCGAATCTCCTTTGTGAACA
>DATLTG010000360.1:0-3678 GCA_035533735.1 Bacteroidia bacterium | reverse complement strand
GTCGTATGCCTGCTTGTTCCTGCCCTTTAATAGGATTTAAGTTGGCATACCAAATTTCTCCTTGTTTCATCTATCTCTCTCTTTTAGTTGTGCCAAATATTCGCCCATGCCCTCTTCTGCCATTTGCAATACATCGGTATCTTTCGCCATTTGTTTGTACGAGCGCACATATTCAGCTTTGTTAAGTTGGGTTAAATAGATCTGCAATGCTTTTTCTATTAATTTGTTTTTTGGCATTTTAAGCTCTTCGGCTTTTTTGTTAAGCAAATCAAGTAGATGGTTGGGTAAGGTACTGGTAAATGTTGCCATTGTGTTTTATATTTAAAAATTACAAATATAATAAATATTTATAAATTAGCAATTGAAATACATCGTCTCAAACAAATAAATCTTCCAATTTTATTTTTGCAGAGCTTGCTCTTTAAGTATTATATGAAGCACTTAAATGAAAGGGATTGCTGAAATAGACTGTTTGTTTTATCATTAGCCCATCCCTGCCTCACCAAAAGGGGGGTGTTTACTATTTGTTTTTGAATACTTAACTCCATTTACCGACAGAATACCATTTGCGAGTTGCTCTGCCATGTCGGGCAATAATAATTCAATGTTTTTTTGGTATACATTTTTCCATATAATTTTTAATTGCTCTCGTGCTTTTTCATTAATGTATAGTTCATGTTTTTTTGTAATCAAGAGCATTGCAACATCGCCATCTCTTTCATCTATAACAAATACAAATTCATCTTTATCCTTTTTCAATTCTTTTTTCCAATAATCAATATGCTCCTCCATTTCATATTCATAAAGTGCGTAACTCATTTCTCCATCATGGAGTAATGCTGTGTGTAGGATGTCTATCGTTTTATTTTTCATTTGTGTTTTATAATAAACCTTGAAGGTTTGGAATGATTAATTTAGTTTTTTGATTTTACCAGTTGGTGTAACTGTTACTTTTATTGGATTAAAATTAAACCAGCCAGTTTTCCCGTTTCCAAACCCTCTAATTTGTTTATATAAATCATTTTCAAGTGATGAGGCTAAATGGAATCTAAACCAGTAATCACCGGATGTAAGTTTTTGGATTCTATAAAGATATTTTTTTAGAAAATCATGATTGGGATTATTCCAATTTATATCTTCTTCTTTTATGCCAAGCAAAAACATATCATTAATTTGTAAGGCTGTTACTATTTCTGTTCCGTTATCTGGTAATTGGTAAATAGGTAGTTTTTGTTTTTTTCTTTCTATTGCCTCCCAAAATGTAACTACTTTTTCACATAAATCACCTTCGCTATTTTTATAAATTAAAATATGGTGATTACTTCCGGGTTCTACCCATTGGTTTATTTCATCTTTTAATTTAACTGCACCGCTTGAGTTTTCTTTTATTCTTACTTTTTTAATCGGAACAGGATTACCATTTTGATTTTTTAAATAAACCAATGGAATTTTATTCCCGTTTTCGTCAGACTTAAAGAAAGCATTGGGTGGTACTTTATCTTTTTTATCTCCAATATATCCTCCTGCTTTTTCAATAGCTTGTATTACTAATTTCTGAATTTGAATGTCCGCTATTTTACCAACTTTCGCTTTATTGTCTATTGCCTCAAGAGGCTTACGCATATGATAAAAAGTTTCTCCTTTTACATCTTTATGTTGCCCATAAACAGTTTCTTTATGCAATTGTCCACGAGCGGCAACGCCTGTATTAGTGTGTTTTTTACCGTTTTTTTCTGTAGTATGATTCCTTGTAGTTAAAATTCGCTTATTAGCTTTGTGAGAAACTAAAATAGTATCTATGGCAGTTTTAGCATCTATCCAAAAAGATTCCCAAGGTTTTGTAATTGCTTGCATTTCATAAGTTCGGTTATATCTATTCCATTTACTGATCTCTTGTAAATGATTCTGAGTAAAACATGCCATTACTAAAGCATCAACAGCATGGTGGCGGTGGTCGTCACGTGTTTTGTTATCATCACCACTAAGTATTTTATTCAATCCCCAATGGTGCCTAAGATTTGCTGTCATTTGTCCGGGAGCAACCTTTACATTTGCACAAATTTTTTCTAAATAATTTTTTGCTTCTTTTGAAATGTAACGTGTATCATTTAATTGACGCGAAATAAAATCAGTATCAATAGTTTGCTTTACAAAAGTTTTAAACTTATTGTAGCTATTAGGATTAGCGAATAATTTTTTTGCACGGTCTTTTACTTCTTCCCATTTATGTTCATCGTTTCCATAATATTCATAAGGCGTTTTATCACCTTTAGCCCTATTTTCGTCCGCAAAACAAAGTGTTTTATTCATAAAACTATCATTTAATGAACGACTCCAAGGAACTATATGTTCAATTTGTATTTCGCCAGTAAATAAAATAGATAACGCAATTTCGTTGCCTGTATATGGGCAAATGTGTTTACATTCTTCCCACAATTTATATTTTAAAATATTATCGTGTGTTAAATCTAAGTTTCGTTTTTCCAATTTCTTTTTTACCTCATCATTTGCTACTTCTAATTGTTTTTGTTTTGTTCTTGTTTCTAATCTAACTTTTGCAGAAGTTTTTAAATCGCGTGCCATTTCTACTTTTATCTCATCGAATTTTCCATGCTCATCGATCAGATTATTAATTAAATTTCTAAGTTCAAATAATGCTTGTGTAACAATAGGGTTGCGTAAACTGCTAATTTCTTTATCGGCATCAACTGATACAGGTAACTTATCGTACCTCTTTCCTTTTTCAATTTTTTCACTGTGATGGTAAAGTTTTTTTAAGTCAGCATCAGATAAATTATAATCATTTTTTAAATATTCTTTTACATAATCAATGTAATTTTCGTTGTTTAAAACAATATCTGCAATTGCATTTATTATTTCATTTTTTTTATCAGTATCAAAATTGTTCCACTCTTTATTAAAAGCATTTTTAACACCTGCAAGTACAACGGCTTCATCATATCTATAATCTGGCAAAAACTCTAAAATATTATTTAATGCTTTTCTGCTAAGTTGAGCATAATCCTGTTTGAAATTAATTGAAGTTATTGCTTTTAATTGTTTTTCATTAAAGTTCCATTTTGCTTTTGCATATTGAGTTAGCCATTCGTCATCCGTTGCAGTATAAATAATATGCCAAGCATCTTCTTTTTGCTGTTCAGTCATAACATCCCACTCCTTATCAAATACTTTTGACAGCTTTGAAATAGTATATGAGCCAACTATTTTATCGTCATCTTTATAATTAAAACTATAAACTTCTGATGATAATTTCAAGGCTTTTTTTATATCCTTAAAAGTTAATTTGTCTTTAGACAAAAGAAGATTTAAAATAAGTTCTCTTTCTTCCTTTGTAAGTTTGTTTCCATTATACTCAACTGTATGCGCCCATTGCCAAGCTCTGCATTGCTCAAAAACTAAAGCACTAATAGGACATCTGCTTTTAGTTGGTTCAAAAGTACACTTGCCAATTAAATGATTTTGAGAACGCAAAGGACGTTGATAAAATAAAATTCCGGTTTCTTTTCCTTTTTCATTGATTCCAATCTTTGATTTTAGTTTGTCATTTAAAATTTCAGGATGATATTTTTTTTGCACTTCCCAAATCGCATTAAACTCATCAATATACATTTTACGGGTAGTGTACCTATTTCTTATTCTTTCTTCGTGAGGATTAAT
>DATLTG010000359.1:0-3405 GCA_035533735.1 Bacteroidia bacterium | reverse complement strand
AAATCATTGAATATATTGGCTTTTACTGTCATTTTACTACGGCAACTTTAAACAACTTCGTTGATAAACAGATTTTAATCTACCTAAACTATCATAAAATAATCTTTGACCATTTATATTGTTATTGTCGTAATATCCTTTAGATTTAATTCTTCCATTAGAGTAATACTGGTAAAATAGTCCTTGCGCAGTATCGTTATGATAATTTTTTATTTCTTTAATCACACCATTTTGATAGTACAAAGTAGTGATGCCTTCTGCTAAGCCATTTTTCGAGTTAATAGTGTATTTCCCTTTGATTTTTCCATTGGAGTATTTTGTTGTAGCAGTATTATTATTGCAAGATACCTGCGTAATGATTAATAAAAACAGAATATAAAGGTTCTTTCCTTTGCTTTTCATTTTTTGCATTTTCAATATCAAAGATGCAACTTTTTTGCATAAAATATTAAAAATAACCTCCAAAATTATTTTTTTATTTAGTGTGCGTGCAGAGTATTTTTTTATTTATCTTTGTCCCGATGAAAAAAATGGATTCTGATAATAAAAGTACTGTTTGTTCCAAAATTAAGTTTTCTTGGCATCTCATAAACCGCATGTATAATGCTGCCGGAGGAGGACATGACATGACAACCGCAATGGGTTTTGTGTTGTTAAATATTCATCCGGAACACGGAACAGCTTCTACCAAAATTGGACCTTTATTAGGAATGGAATCGAAAAGTTTATCGCGAATGTTAAATGTATTGGAAGAAAAACAACTTATTAAACGAAAAGCAAGTACGCAAGATAAACGTTCCGTAATCATCTTTTTAACACCAAAAGGATTAGAGAAAAGAGAACTTTCAAAACAAACGGTTAAAAAATTTAACCAAATTGTAAAAGATAAATTAGGCAAGAAAAAAGTAAAAGATTTTTTTAAAACTATTGATACTATTAATGAATTGGCAGACAAAATTACTGCCGATCAACTTGTTCCCAACATTAAAATAACAAAATAATATGTCGAAACGAATTATAAAAAAAGTAGCCGTCCTCGGCTCCGGAGTTATGGGAAGCCGCATTGCTTGCCATTTTGCAAATATTGGCGTAGAAGTTTTATTGCTAGATATTGTTCCGAAAGATGCTGGAACGGATAAAAAATCGCGCAACAAAATTGTAGATGCTGAATTAGCTTTTGCACTAAAATCAAACCCTTCTCCTATCTATCAAAAACAATTTGCGAACAGAATTACGACCGGAAATTTTGATGATAATATGAAAGATATCGCTTCTTGCGATTGGGTGATAGAAGTGGTTGTGGAACGTTTGGACATCAAACAACAAGTTTTTACAAATGTGGAGAAATACAGAAAACCGGGAACATTAATTACTTCCAATACTTCCGGAATTCCTATTCATTTAATGACAGAAGGACGCAGCGAAGATTTCAAAAATAATTTTTGCGGAACGCATTTTTTTAATCCGCCACGTTATTTAAAATTGTTGGAAATAATTCCTACACCTCATACTTCACCTGAAGTGATTGACTTTTTTATGAATTACGGAGATTTATATCTTGGAAAAACAACTGTTTTATGTAAAGATACACCTGCATTTATCGCCAATAGAATTGGGGTTTTCGGAATTATGGCATTGTTTCATTTGGTAGAAAAAATGGGGCTTACCGTTGATGAAGTAGATAAATTAACAGGTCCGGTTTTAGGTCGCCCGAAATCAGCAACTTTCAGAACCTGCGATGTAGTTGGTTTGGATACGTTGATTCACGTAGCAAACGGACTCGCTGCCAATTGTCCGAATGACGAAGCAAAAGATTATTTTGTGCTTCCAAGTTATGTTGCTAAAATGGCTGAAAATAAATGGTTGGGAAGTAAAACGGAACAAGGATTTTTCAAAAAAGTAAAAGGCAAAGACGGAAAATCAGAAATCCAATCGCTTGATTTAAAAACATTGGAATACAAGCCTTCTCAAAAGGTAAAATTTGCTACACTTGAAACAACAAAAACGATTGATAATTTGAACGACAGAATGAAAGTTTTGTTGGCAGGAAAAGACAAAGCAGGTGAATTTTATCGCGCATCTTTTTACGGATTATTCGCTTATGTATCCAATCGAATTCCTGAAATTTCGGACGAATTATATCGCATTGATGCCGCTATGAATGCAGGTTTTGGATGGGAACTCGGACCGTTTGAAGCTTGGGATGCTTTGGGTGTTGCAGAAACAGTAAAAGCAATGGAAGCTGCCGGAAATAAACCTGCTGCTTGGATTTACGATATGTTGAAAAACGGAAATGCTTCTTTTTATAAAATAGAAAATGGCTTAAAAAAATATTACGACATTCCAACTAAATCTTACAAAGCAATTCCGGGAACGGAGAATTTTATTTTGCTCGAAAATATTCGCGGAGCAAAAACGGTTTGGAAAAATGCCGGAACTACACTTACTGATATTGGCGATGGAATTTTAAATGTGGAATTTCATACCAAAATGAATACCATTGGAGGAGAAATTTTACAAGGCGTAAATACAGCTATTGATATGGCTGAAAAAGATTTTCGCGGATTGGTGATTTCCAATGAAGGACAAAATTTTTCTGCTGGAGCCAATGTAGGTTTGATTTTTATGATGGCTGTTGAACAAGATTGGGACGAATTAAATTTCGCGATAAAATCATTTCAAAATACAATGATGCGCGTAAGATATTCTTCCATTCCGGTTGTAGTGGCACCTCATAACATGGCTTTGGGCGGTTCCTGCGAAATGAGTATGCACTCCGACAAAGTTATGGCGCATGCCGAAACGTATATGGGCTTGGTAGAATTTGGTGTAGGATTAATACCGGGAGGTGGCGGAACCAAAGAATTTGCCGTTCGTCTTTCGGATGAAATTCAAGAAGGAGATATCGAATTAAATAATTTCAGAAAAAGATTTTTGACTATCGGTCAGGCGCAAGTTTCAACTTCTGCTTACGAAGCATTTGATTTGGGATATTTGAGAAAAGGACAAGATGCGGTGGTTGTTTCTCTTCCACGTTTATTGGCAGAAGCAAAAGCTGCTTGCTTGGAATTAGCCGACAATGGTTATACGCAACCGACACCGCGTAAAGATATTCGTGTGCTTGGAAAAGAAGGTTTGGCGTTGGCTTATTTAGGTGCGAATTCGATGATGAGTGGAAAATATATTTCGGAACACGATGTAAAAATTTCACAAAAATTAGGCTACGTTTTATGTGGTGGCGATTTGTCGCAACCTACTTTGGTGAGCGAACAATATTTATTAGACTTAGAACGCGAAGCATTTTTATCATTAGCAGGAGAAAAGAAAACATTGGAAAGAATACAAAGTATTTTAACCGGAGGAAAAATTTTAAGAAACTAAAAAAGAGATATTAGTAGTTAGTAG